>CAYJQQ010000001.1:0-13544 GCA_964372285.1 uncultured Gammaproteobacteria bacterium
AATTTTTTCCGTAGACCGATGCCGGTCCACCCGATAAACTGATTCCTTTATGCTGAAGTTTTTTAATGTCAAAAATTGCATTTTCCGGATCGATAATCGTGCTTTTAACTCCCATTTCACCTATCCTTCGAGATATAAGATGGGTAGTCTGTGAACCAAAATCAATAATTACGATCATAAAAGTCTATTATTGGGAATAAAAAAAATCGGCCGCAGGGGCCGATCAGATTTTAGCGAAAAAATAATTTGCAAGGATTTTAATCCTTACCATGTTTTATTCTACCAAAGAAGGTAGGTTTTGTCAATACACTTTTATATTATTTTCTGTATCGATTTATCTCATCCCTTAATTTTTTTGCCTCACTTCTTGGATTTAAAGCAAATATAATTCCACGGGAAGAGTTAATAATGAGCCCTGCCTTTTTAGAATTCAGTCCTGATTTGATAGTTGTCTCGACATCTCCTCCCTGCATGCCAATTCCTGGAACAAGAAGCGTCATATCACCGACCAATCTCCTTATTTCTGCAAGTTCTTTTTGATATGTTGCCCCAATTACCAACATGCAGTTTCCACTCTCATTCCATTCCCGTGCAACCTTGATTGCTATATGTAAATACAATGATTTGTTACCAATTTGCCCACGGCCGTGAAGAGTTTGTAACACTTTAAGATCTTGCAATTCGCCAGATCCGGGATTCGAAGTTCTGCAGAGAATAAAAAAACCTTTATCTTTTAATTTTAAAAAAGGTTCTAAAGATTCTTTACCAAGATAGGGATGAAGCGTAATTGCATCAGCTCCCAAATAATCAAAAGCATAATTTATATAACCTTGATTGCTATTCCCAATATCTCCTCTTTTCGCATCTAAAATAATTGGTATTTCCGGGTAATTTTTTCGAAGATAATCACAAGTTAATTTTAATTCTTGGATACCCTCGGCTCCTTGCGCTTCATAAAAAGCAGAGTTGGGTTTATAAGCGCAAACTAGATCATAAGTTTGCTTAATAATTTTTTTGTTGAAGGAAAAAAGATACTGATCCAATCCAACACAAAGAAGAGAATTATTTTTTTTAACTATCTTATCGAGTTTTTCCTGAAAATTCATGAATGCTCTGATTAATCGATTAATCGATACAAATTCAATTAGTGCTTTTTTAAATTTTCCAAATACTTTTTACCATGACCAATATTGCTGTTTATTGGAATTTTCCTTTTACATAATGGACATTCTTTTTCGTTAAATGCTTGAGCTGGAAAAACACCTAGCGAATAAAAGGGTGCGCCGACTGTTTTTGCATTGATATTTATTGGATCTCGATTAATCATCACACAGACAGCAACAACCTTTCCTCCTGCTTTTATTACAGAATCAACAGTTCTCTTGGCTGAAATTCCTGTTGTGGTTAAGTCTTCAAGAATCAAAACTTTTTTTCCTTTTATAAATTTATCATACCCTCTGCGAAACATCTGTTCACTTTCGGCAGCTGAAGCAGTTGTTCCTTTGTCTTTTTCCGTATAAACACTCAATACTTCCTTCTTTTTTAATCTTGAAAGATGATAGGCTGTCCAGGTCGATAAAATTGTTCCTCCAACGGCCGGCGCTGCAACAACATCGATACTTTTATCTTTGAATTTTTCAGCAAACATCTTTGCTACCAATGAAGTTTCTTTTGTATGCGGATATAAAAAATCTTTGTTGATATAAACAGATCCATGCTTTCCTGAAGTATAAACAAAATGGTCATTAGTCAAAATTGCCCCGACTTTTTTAAGAATTTTTATTACTTTATTCATGTTGTTGTTAGTTTAAGAGCTCCAACTTTATCTGATAAATTTTTTACTTTTTTTTCTTCTAAAATTTCCTCTAGTTCTATTTTTAATTTTTTAAAAATTCCAGGTCCTTGTCTAAGTAGAGCCGTACCAATTTGTACTGCAGAAGCACCGGCCAGTATAAATTCGTATATATCCCGCGCAGATGAAATTCCACCGACTCCGATTATCGGAAGTTTACCTTGAGAATAGTGTCTAAAAAGCACAACTTGAGATAACGCAATCGGCTTTACAGCTTTACCGCCGAGTCCGCCAATTCCCATATTGGGTTTAATCCTCATTGTTTCTTTTTGATAATCAATAAACGTTCCTAAAGGAAAAGTATTCATTGTTGTAATAAAATCTATACCTAAATCCATAAAATTCTCTGTTATTTCTTTTATTTGCTCTCTTTGCAGATAAGGCGGCAGCTTGACACCCAAATTTTTTTTAATTCTTTTTCGAAGATCTTTTAGCAGTCGAAACATTATTTTAAAATCAAAAGCAAAAATCCCCTTTCCTTCAATGTTAGGGCAAGACAGATTAACTTCTATCGCAGAAAAAGGCTTTTCTTTAGCTTTATCGACAAGCTTTTTATAATCATCTTCAGTAAATCCCGCAACGCTTAAAATAATGGGTTTTTTATATTTAGTTAACTTTTCCGCTAAACTGCAGTAGTAATCAATTCCTTGGTTTGGTAAACCCATACTGTTTATTGAGCCTATATCTTCCCAATAAAACCTGACGCCAGCGTTACCCAGCCTTTTTTTCAACGTAACGGATTTAATAACTGCTGCTCCTGATTCACTTTCAAGAACTCTTTTAATTTCACCTTCAGTGGCACCCAAAATTCCCGAAGCGTTGAAGACGGGAAAATTGAACTGAAGATCGGCTATCGATGTAAAAAGATCTATCATAAATAGTGTTAGTCGGAAAGATTTTCGATAACTTCTGCTGCTACTTCTGGATCTGTTATAAGTGAAATTCCAATTTGCACAGCTCCTTTTCGAATGAGCTTTCCGTCGGTAAATTCTTTTGTTGTTTTTATTTTATCCCGAGTCGGTATGTTAATAATAAGATCGAATACCCTTTTAGTAAGAAGGTCGCTAATATTAGGTTTCTTTCCTATCTCTGAAATTTTATAGACATGTGAAGTTACGATGCCATGTTTTTTGAAGAATTCATGCGTTTTTTCAGTTGCAAACAAGACTACATGATTTTTTTTCACAAGTTTTTTAATATAAGGAAGAAGAAAGTTTTTATTTTCAACTTTTCCAATACTGAAAAGTATATTCTTCTGCCTAGGCGAAATTATTCCAGATTGTCCGTACCTTTTTTCATCCCAATCTCCAGTCTGTTTATCAAGCAAAGAAAACAATGATACATTTCGTATATCAGATTCAGCAAAAATAAATTGAAGAACCCTCTCGTTGCCTATCCCATAACCAGCATGTGGTTGAGTTGCTTCATTTTTGATGATATCAAGATACCATTTGAAGTCTTCATATTTCCCTCCTCGTTGAAGGTGTAACTTAAACATAGTTGATGAAATAAGTCTATCGTTTAATCTGTCAAAATCATGCTCTCGCACGGCTGACCCAGTTCCTTCTCCCGCATAAGGAAAAATAAGATCTGCCGACAGAACTACTTTTGGATTTTTAGTGAAAACCTTCATGTTGAAAAATTTGATTTCTTTTGGGAATTTGGTAATAAAAACAGGAAGTTCTCCACCTCGTTTATTAAGAAGAACTACAATCATCGCCTCATGTTCTGCCTTTAGATCATCACCAAATTGAAGCTTTTTGAATCTATTTTTATTAAGCAGTTTAATTGCTTCCTCATATTCTATTCTTAAAAAATTCTTTTGCGTTGATGTTACAAGCTTATCTATGTTTCTTTTATAAATTTTTATTAAAATATCTCCATTCCTTTTGAGTACTTTTTTGATCATTGCCTGAATCGTCCCTTGAATATTTTGCAAAAGCGCTTCAAACATTTTTTCTTCGTCGTAACCTATCCGATCCATTCCAACTGTTGTGGAGTCAAATTCCTCCTCTGTAAGTCTAAACTGTCTAAGATGTCTTGAGTCTTCCTCTGCCTCATCTCTACCCGAATGAATGACCGTCCATACTCCATGAAACGATTGCAAGCCTTGTTCTAAGGCAAGTTGACCTGTTTGGGTAAAAAAAAGTGGAATATCCAATCTGTTTCTAATTTTGAAAAGGGTGTCTATATTTTCACATGCTCCCGTTATTCCTACCATCTCCGGAACGTCAACGTAGACCATGCCCCGTCCCCCATAATTTTCTCGTGCACCAATGTTGAGACTCTCGTTGATTTGGGCAAGATTGGCAAAATGCTCGTTGAAATCTAATTCTATATTCTTGGTTTCTATATTCAGTTTAATTTTTTTCATTTTATTTGATGCCCAAAACTTTTAAACCGTATGTAGTCGTAATATTTATTAGTTCTTTAAAATTTGTGAATCTACATCCTGCTGCTAAAAGTTTTAACTCTCCCCACATATCCCCGTCACAAAATGGCACCATGTAATCAGCTATATTGTCTGTACCTAAAGCCACAATTATGCCTTCAGGTATCAACTCATCAACTGGAGTTAATGAATTGTGAAAGGGAGTTAAGGCTTCTTTTCTTTTACTATCAATCCAAGCCGTAGGACATGCAACGACCATCAATTTGGCTTTCTTCATTTTTTTATATATTTTCTTTCTATATTCTTTAGGATGGGCAGCAAGGGAAATAGAGTGAATCGCCACAACTTTTCCTTCCATCCCGTGTTCTATCGTCATATCACAAAGAAGTTCTGTTTCTTTATCGTCTGCATTGTTAAATTGGTCCACGTGAACATGAACCATCTTTTTCATTTTCTTTCCTTTTGATAACAAAATATCAAGATGCTCTCTACCTTTTCCATAGTCTCTTTCGTCTCTTCTCGGTAAACCTCCGATTATATCAACATACTCTGCTCCAATATCAAACCATTTTCTCGCTTCAGAATGAATAACACCCTTTAATGTCTGTGTAATATATTTGATTTTTATTTGCTTTTTATATTTCTCGCGTGCCTTAAGCGCTCCCCTAATAGCTCGATCTTCGCATACGGGGTCAACATCGATAAAAGATCCTATCGCTGTGACTCCTTGTGAAATCATCAGCTCAATTGCGTTTGAAATTCTTCGATAATATTCATCAATGCTTGCGTTTCTTTTCACTTCGTCAACAATATCCCACTTTTGCTCGAGCGAATATTTTTCGTAAATATCTAATTTTTTTGGTGTGATAGTAAAGGCTCTGTCAGCGTGAACATGAGCGTTTACCCAACCTCTCTTTTTCTTTATTTCATTAAGTAATAATTTTTTAAAATTCCATTCTGGAATTTTTTTATTTTTTTTCATGTAGGTGACGATGTTGAGAGTTGTATAACCTGTCTATCAGGTGCTCTGCGACGCTGACTGAAGTAACTAACGGCGTATTGAATTTGATGGCATATTCGCGAATAAACTGACCATCTGTTTTTTCTGGCGTCTTTCTACCGGTTGGTATATTAATAATTAAATCAAATCGATTCATAGCCAGAAGGTCAGACAAATTTGGCTTCATATGAGGTTTTGAAATCTTATGTGCAAGAATTGTTTGAATTCCATTTGCCGTTAAAATCTTGTGTGTCTTATAAGTTGAGTAAATTTTATACTTCATATCGGCGAGTTTTTTAATAAAAGGTAGAAGCTTTAATTTATTTCTCCTTTTTCCTATAGAAAGAAGTGCTGTTTTTTCTGATCTTTGGGCTAATTTCATCTGTAAGGTATAAAGCTCAATAAAACCGGGGGAGGCATTCTGATTAAAAGCCGAAGAGGCCATAAAGGTCGCTAACTTCTCTTCGAAAATAGTATTGGGTGTTTCGATGGCGACGTGTTCCACCCAACCTTTATATAGCTTTAAGGTAACTGTACCGGTAACTTTTTGATTAAGTTTATCGATAAAAGAGTTCAAATCATCCATCAATGGTTCAAGCCACAAAGCGCCATAGCAAAGATAGCCCCATTTGGTATCAATAATTGATTTGAATTCATTCTCCTGACGGGTACAAACGTATTTTTCTAAATTTCGATGGGCGGTGATAATAATTTCAGCCGCTGGCGCCTCATACACTCCTCTCACTTTTAAACCTACTATCCGATCTTCGATGTGGTGTGTGATACCAATACCGTGTTTTGCTCCTATCTTATTTAAATGAAGAATCAAGTCTGACAGTTTCATCTGTTTGCCATTCAAGGAAACTGGTATCCCTTTTATAAATTCAAGTTTGATATATTCTGATTTGTCAACTGCCTTTTCAGGAATCCGGCAAACAAGAAGAATTTTTTCTAGAGGCGGAATGAGAGCTGGATTTTCGATCTCACCACTTTCACCAGTCACTCCCCACATATTATCATCGTAAGAATATGGTTTATCCACGGTTTGTCTGACCGGAATTCCATGCTTTTTGGCGTATTCTAGTTCCTCATCTCGACCCATCGCCCACTCCCGTACAGGTGCAATAATTTTTATATCCGGATTTAAAGCTAGAGCTGTTCCTTCAATTCTCACTTGATCATTGCCTTTACCGGTACAACCATGAGCTATACAGTCAGCTCCCTCTTGTGCGGCGATTTTGACTGCCCATTTTGCCAGAAGGGGTCGTCCCAATGGAGTAGACAAATGATAAAAACCTTGATAAGAGGCATTTGCTTTTATGCCTTTAGCAATATACTCTTCGGCAAACTCATCCTTGGCATCAATAAGATAGGCTTTAATCGCTCCTAGTTTTAAAGCTTTCTTTTTTATTTCAGCAAGATCATCTGCTAGTTGACCGATATCAATCGTGAGGGCAATCACTTCTGCTTTATATTCTTCTTGGATCCATTTTAAAATTACTGAAGTATCTAGCCCCCCCGAATAAAGAAGAACAACCTTTTTTACCTCACCTTTTTTACCTTCATAAGAAGATACTTTTATATATTCGCTATTTTTTTTCATGAATTTAAAAAAAAATGGGGTTTGAGACCCCATTTTTTAGTAATTTTCTAAAAATATTAATGATATTTTTAATAAACATACTAATAGAGAAGATTAAACTAAAAAAAATTTATTGTCAAGCGGATTTTAAGTAACTATTCAGTTCTATCCAACGTTATACTTCGAGCGAGCCCCGATATTCATCGGGATAAACTCCGCGAGTCGAGAAGTTAATAATAAATTGTTCTCGACTTACGCTCGAACAATAAAAGTTTTGGAGAAAAGTGAATAGTTGCGATTTTAAACTGTTATAGTAATAAGTGTGAAATAACTTCTTATAGCAACTCACAATAAGGCAAAACTTGAAGAATTAAAATATATAGCCATATTTTAGTTATATTAACGCTAATATGGCTAGTTAATTAGCTTAATTAGCGCAAATTCCGATTGACAATTATCACTGCTTCGATTATACTAAGGCAACTATGTTTATCCCTCGTCTGCTCACAAACACAGTCTTTAAGAAATTGAAATCACAAAAAAAAGGCGTAGTTATATTCGGCGCTAGGCAAACTGGCAAGACAACTTTAGCTAATGAAGTTATAAAGAATATTGGATTAAAAACTCTTATCGTCAATGCCGATCAATCTCGTTATCTCGATATTCTTTCCAGCCGTGATTTGGATAAAATTAAATCGCTTACAACTGGTTACGACCTGCTTTTTATCGATGAAGCCCAAAGAATTCCAGAGATAGGTATCAATCTAAAAATCATCCTTGACAACTTAGCTTCTTTGAAAATTCTTATCACCGGCTCTTCGTCTCTAGATTTAGCCAGCAAAATAAGCGAACCTTTGACCGGCAGAGTATATTCATATCGGCTACATCCTGTGTCGTTTAAAGAATTAAAGCAAATCTTTAATAAATCCGAGCTTAATGTTAAGCTGGAAGAACGGCTAATCTTCGGATCATACCCGGAAATATTTTCCTTGTCAGGCGAGGTTGATAAGCGCGAATACCTGCAAAATTTGAGCGATGCTTATCTTTATAAAGATCTTTTAGAACTGGGCGGTCTTAAAAATTCCAGCAAGATTAGAGATCTGCTTAAGCTTATAGCATTTCAGACGGGATCACAGGTATCGCTTTCTGAATTGGGAAGTTCATTAAATCTTAGCAAAGACACAGTTTCGCGCTATATTGATTATCTGGAAAAGTCCTTCATTATTTTTCGTTTTAAAGGATTTAGTCGGAATCTGCGAAAAGAAGTTTACAAAATGGATAAGATTTTTTTTTACGATCTAGGGATACGAAATATTCTAATTGACAATCTCAAACCTCTCAAAGACCGAAATGATGTTGGGCAGCTTTGGGAGAATTTTCTCATATCAGAAAGAATTAAGCTACTTGCACACAGACAAGAATTATATTCTTCTTATTTTTGGCGAACTTACACAGGCGCTGAATTAGACTATATCGAAGAAAAAGCGGGAATTCTTTACGGCTTTGAGTTTAAATATGCTAAAGTAAAAGTGAAACCCCCATTAAGCTGGCTTGCTAATTATTCAAACGCCAAATTTTCATTTGTAAATAAGGATAACTATTTAGATTTTATACTTTGATGAAGTTACTTATAGCAACTCACAATAAGGCAAAACTTAAAGAATTAAAATTTGGACTGCAAGATTTAGAAAAAATTGGGGTTAGAATAGTTTCTTTAAATGAACTAGGAGTTAACATAAAACCTCATGAAACAGGGAAAACATTTCAGGAAAACGCCGAGATTAAAGCCCGATTTTATGGAGATTTAACAAAACTTCCAACCATTTCTGACGACGGTGGCTTGATTATTTCATATTTAAACAATGAACCGGGTGTAAAGTCTAGACGTTGGCTCGGACGCGAATCAACCGACGAAGAACTCATTAACTACGCTCTATTCCACCTCCGAGGTGTAACTCATGACGATAGGACAGCCTATTTAGAAACATGCGTCTGTTTTTATTTTATAGATTCCCGCTTTCGCGGGAATGACATTGGAGACGGGGGGGATGATAAACCAATCATGATTTGTGAGCAGGAAAAAATTAAAGGACACGTAGCTGAAAAACCAAGCCCTCGCAGGATTGAAGGTTACCCCTTCCGCGCTCTATTTATAGTTGACAAATTTAATAAGTATTATGATGAACTGACCGATGAGGAACACCAACAAGTAAATCATAGACTTAAAGCTTTAAAACGATTAGTTAAACGAGTAAAGAAATATTTGATAGAATGGGTTTAATGTCATTCCCGATCTAATCGGGAATCTATATAAATTTCTGGATTCCTGCCTTCGCAGGAATGACAACGACAGACTATGCTTTCAATCGATTACATCAGAAATAATAAACAAAAAGTCATTGAGGCGGCAAAAAATAAAAACCGTGAGGTTGATATTGATAAAATTCTCAAGCTTGATGACCAAAGGTTGGAACTTGTCCATAAAATCCAAAAACTGCGTGAGGAAAGAAATGTACTAGCAAAAAAAGGGAAACCCATCGATTCGACTCAGAGCAAGCCCCTCTCCCCCGCCGATTCGGCGGGTTCGCGGGGCAGGGAAATTAAAGAAGAGCTCAAAAAACTCGAAGGGCAATTAACGATTAACAATCAACAATTAAATGAGCTTCTCTCTTTTGTCCCAAATGTTCCTTTGGATGAAGTTCCTGTTGGAAAAGATGCCGCAGGTAATAAAGAAATTAAAAAATGGGGAGAGATTCCAAAGTTTGACTTTCAACCAAAGTCACATAACGAACTAGGAAAACTTCTCGATGTTATAGATCTTGAACGGGGAGCAAAAATTTCCGGATTTCGCGGTTATTTCTTAAAAAACCAATTGGCCGTTCTCCACTTCGCCCTGCTTTTTTATGTATTCAACAAATTGACAAAGAAAGGCTATACGCCAATCATTGCTCCAGCTGTAATAAAAAGCTTTACTTTATTTGGCTCTGGTCAATTTCCTTGGGGAGAGCAAGACGTTTACAAACTTAATGATGAAGATGCTTATCTCGCAGGTACTGCCGAACAACCAGTAACCGCCTATTATTCCGAAGAAATTTTAAACGAAAAATATCTACCAAAAAAATTTGTCGCATTTTCTCCCTGTTTTCGCAGAGAAGCCGGCGCCTACGGAAAAGATACAAAAGGACTATACCGCGTGCATGAATTTTGGAAAGTCGAACAGGTAATAATTGGAAAAAATGATACCGATGAGGCACGCAAACTTCATGAAGAGCTGCAAAAAAATTCCGAAGAAATACTTCAAGACTTAAAACTTCCTTATCGTGTAATACTGATGTGTACAGGAGATATGGGTGAACCGCAGATTAAGAAATACGATACCGAAACCTGGATGCCCTCCCGTAATGCCTATGGAGAAACAATGTCTAACTCGATAATGGGAGATTTTCAAACCAGAAGATTAAATATTAAATATCGCAAGAAAGATGGCCAAACAGAGTACTGTTTTTCTCTCAATAACACAGCTCTTGCATCACCGAGAATTTTGATTGCCATCCTTGAAAACTACCAACAAAAAGACGGATCGGTTTTGGTTCCAAAAGTCCTGCAGCCTCTAGTTGGATTTGGAAAAATTTCTCCTCGTTAATCAGCGTCTTTCTTTTTAGTCGGCTTGAGAAGAGCATCTTTGCAAGAGACCGTATTTTCCGTTCCTTTCAAAAAGTATTCAACTCTTCCAAAATAACAAGTTTTCTCGACGACGTTTTCCGGTTTTTTATACCAAGTATTGCCGCTTCCATAATTATTTAAAAGATAACTCATCATCCTATTCCAAATCGGTGCAGCGCCTGTTACTCCTGAAGTTAAATATGGGTTCATTGGCGCATTGTCATTGTTGCCAACCCAGACCGCTACTAGAAATTCCTGATTATAACCGATCGTCAAATTGTCTTTTTTTTCATCGGTTGTCCCGGTCTTGACGGCTATTTTATAACCTGGTATCTCAAGAAGTGTTCTCGATCCGAATGCCAACTGTCGGGCAAAATTATCAGCCAAAATGTCAGAAATAATATAAGCTATTCCCTCGTTTAAAACTTTCTTTCTGGATAGGTTCGACTCGAAGATAAGGCTCCCGGAAATATCCTCGACCCTAACAAGAGGCGTTACATTTACCCTGTATCCTTGATTTGCCAGTACTCCGAAGGCTGTCGCCATATCCACCAACTTCACCTCACCGCCCCCCAGTGTCAGAGCCAACCCAAATCGCCCCGGATCATTCCACGTCCCAATACCCATATTCTCTGCCTGGCGGATAAAATTATCAACACCAACCGTGTTTAAGACCTTGACAGCCGGAACATTGAATGAATTAGCAAGAGCCAACCGCAAGGTAACCCTTCCGTGAAAACGCCCGTCATAATTTACCGGTTTATATACACGCCCGCCTCCAATTTGAAAAGTAACTGCTGAATCGTCGATGATCGTTGCCGCGGTATATCCCTTATCAAGAGCCAGCGAATACATCAGCGGTTTGATTAAACTTCCCGGCTGCCTCAATGCGGTAGTAACATTAAAGGCGCCGAAAGGCATTAGATGATAATCGACCGATCCAACCATGGCCAGAATCTCTCCAGTTGCAGGCCTGGTTACAAGAATTGCTCCGTTGGTTACATTTAAATTTCTAATCTTCTCTAATTCTTCTTTCAAGATTTTCTCTGCCTCTCGCTGAATATCAAGATCGACTGTCGTAATGACCTTAAATCCAGCCTCTTCGACTTGCTTAATACCGAAAATATCTTCGAGCTCCGATTTAACGTAGAAAACGAAGTGGGGAGCAGAAATTCTTGTCTGTAAAGGAACTATTGCCGTTTCTTCGCGTTCAGCTTTAACCATCTCATCCTGATTGATAAATTTGAGTTCTTTCATAATCCGTAAGATCTCGTTTCTTCTGGAAATTGCCTTATTTGGATTGACGTAAGGAGAATAGAGAGTAGGAGCTTGGGTTAGTCCGGCAAGAAGAGCAGCCTCGGAAAGAGTCAGATCTTTTGCATTTTTAGCAAAATAGGTCTTTGCCGCTTCTTCAATTCCGTAAGAAGATCCACCATAGGGAACCTGATTTAGATACATCTCCAAAATTTGATCCTTGCTGAAAATTCTTTCTGTCCAAAGGGCTAGAATAATCTCTTTAATTTTTCTTTGAATTGTGCGTTCGGATGTGAGAAGAGCTGACCTTACTAACTGTTGAGTGATCGTTGACCCCCCCTGCAGATCTCCCTCAACAGCAGTATCTTTTACAGCCCTTAGAACTCCGCCTACCAGAGAGACGCCGTTATGCTTATAAAAATCCTTGTCTTCTATCGCAATCGTGGCGTCTTTTATGTAGGAAGGGGTGTCTTTAAGCCGGATGGGTGTTCTGTTTTGATCCCGATAAACTTCGTAGAGAAGCTTGCCGTTCCTGTCATAAATATGAGTCGAGAGAGGGTAGTTAATTTTTCCTATGTTTTGAGGTGATGGTAAGGTTTTGACGAAACGGTATGACTGATAAAAAAATAAAATAAGCAAAGTCAGCAATGAACCTATAAAAAAATAGCGCAGTTTTATCGATAGATGATCAAAAAAGCGAAAGCGAATTTTTATTTTTGGGATTTTTAATCTTGGCAGGGAAATCTTAGGCAATTTTGGGAGTCTAATGCTGCCTGCAAGTTTTATACTCCAGCGAATAATTCCGACGGCGAGTGCGGCAGCGATTTTAACCATTTTCTCTGTCGTTTCACCGATCAAAATGAAGAAGTTGGCGAAAAAATATAAAAGTCTGAAGAGACTATCAAATAGTGATGACTGCAGAAGCCCGAACAAGTTTTTTTCGCCTTTTTTCATGGCCCTCATTTTATCATATATTATAGGGTAAGGCAATGCTGATATTTTTTATTTCGGGCTCATGGTTTTCCCACCAGGCTAGTCAGTTTTGCACGTATTACTAGACGATTCCAATAGGTACCCGGTGGAACACAGGTAATTAGAGTAAGGTAAGATGCATCATTGGACTGTTCAAGAACCGACACTTCATCAGGGTTAACTACAAAAATCTCATAAGTTTCATATTCGAATACATTTTCGCCTAAACTTACCAGTATCTTATCGCCTTTTTCCATCGAAGGCAGATAGGTAAAAATCGTGGTATAATTTTTTGGGTCATAAAGCTGGGGAAGCGTAGAGTGTCCAAAAATAACAACGTTGCCGTACTCTCCCGGTAGCGACTGCGGCAAATAATGTACCAGACTCTTTTTTAAATCCTCTCCGCCAACAATCACTCTTGCGTCTTTTATGTTTAGTTTGGGTATTGAAAGTGAATATTCTTTTATGTCTAAATTTTTTTGCTCTTCTACTTGCGGTTTTGACGGAAACCAGAGTCTTACCTGGGTGAAGTCTCGCAGATTATTAGAATAGATATTATAGCTTCCTAAAATCGAATTTGCCTGCCGCAGAGATGACGCTATCTTTGATTTGGGAATCGGGCTGCTAAGATTTTGTCTGATGAAAAGTCTTGAATATATCTCGAACGAAATAATGGGGTAAAAAGACCAGAATAAAAATAGGCAGCCTAGAGTAAGCGAGATGTACGAGGAATAAAATAATATCTTCCTTTTTGGAGAGTACTCTTCTTTTTTATAAATATATAATGCCATAACTTTATAAATTCCAAGAAGCAATTCACAAGAAACAA
>CAYJQQ010000001.1:13644-21927 GCA_964372285.1 uncultured Gammaproteobacteria bacterium
CAATTCACAAGAAACAAATAAAATTCAATAATCAATTTTTCAATTTTCAAACGTTTGAATATTTGACTTTTGGAATTTGGAAATTGTTTGGATTACTTGTTTCTTATATCTTGAGATTTCATAAACTAGAAATTTTTAAGCTTATATTTTTGCTAAAGAACGGCATCCAATTTTGTAGAAATGGAATATCTGGTTCTATTTTGAGTTCGAATCCTTGAACTTTAAAGTTATTTTCAAGCAGTGTCTCAAGAGCTTCTTTATTTTTCCCTTTAACCTGCTTCAGAATTTCAGCATTGGAGACATTCTTGATGGCTTTACCTTCACCGATTAATTTCAGCGTTATATCGGTGCCTTTTTTTTCCGCGTCCTTGATCGTATAAGTTACGCGTTGACTTTGTAAACTAAATCCCTTCTGTAGTTGATCGCGTAAAGCTCTATTCACCAGGCTGATTAACTCTTTTTCTTTATATAAATAGTTGGTAGACTCGACTTTTGCTTTAAGGCTCAATGTATCTGACTCTTCCCCCACCTCTTTATCAAAGTTCGCTTCTCTTACGGTCGTCTCTGCCAACTTATCTATAACCTTTAGTTCTGAATTTTTCCTTTTATTCTGCTGTTCTCTCTTCTGCTTTTTGGCCAGTTCTTGAACCTTATTTTTTAAATCTTCCATGTCCTTTTTTGAAGCGGTTCTTACTTCTTTTTTTGAACCACCGGAAAAAGAACCCTCATTGAGTCCAAAATAGAGAGAGTTAGAAAAATCGCCTATTTTAAATTGCTTTCCGCTCGATACATTACTTTGACTGCCTATCTCCTCTGCCGTCGCATTTACTTTCGCTTTTCCCGGCTGCTTCACCAGACCGCCATTAATTGTCACCACGCTAGCCGACGCGACCTTAACCTCTTGATCTAAACTAAATTTCAGCCCGCCAGTCTCGAGGGTTGTTCCTTTAGCAAAGGCTTTTTCTTTATCGTCAAAGTTATGGATAGTAATCGACCCACGGGCTTTCTCGCCTATTTCTTTCTTTCCGGTTGTGGTTTTCGAATCTGTCATGTCTGCTGTTTCAGAAGACGCTTCTATCTTCAGATCGTCCGAAGTCAATGTGAGCTCTTTTTGGACAGATTGTGAGGGAAGAAAGAGGGTAAGATCGGCTCTGTGGAAAAAATATTCGTTCAAAAAAAGACTACCGATAACTAAAATCATGCCCACTGCAACAGTCCATTTTTTTCTAAAAATCTGTATGAAAGACGGTGCTCTTTTAATCAGATCTCCGATTCTAGCTAAAATAAGAGGAGGCCGTCTCTGGGTGAATGAAGTTGGAAGCTGAGACTGTATGTTAAATGTCTCATTGGTTGAATCAGCTAACTTTTCATCTGCCACATCGCCCCCTATCATAAATCCCAGAACCTCATTTTGGGATTTATTATCTATAAATACTGTTCCTGTGGACTTTTGACTGAACTGATTTCCAAAAACACCAAGCATTCCCTGAATTAATTCGTGTTCTTTGATAACTTCAACTCTTGGAAGCTGGACAAATAAATCTTCACTCCAACGATAAGTTACAATCTCTGTAGATTCATCATCCAGATCTTTAGAATTGTATAAAACAATCCGCGAAGGCAGAAGAAACGTTCCTTTAATTTCCCCAAAACTTGTCAAAAGGTCATCGATAAGATTATCTGTGTGGGCTAATACCTTTGAATAAGTTAACTTGCCTCTCTTGTAGACGAAGATAGAAAGATTGGTGTGGTCTAATTCAATTAGAACCGCCGTGAGCGGGAGTTCTTCCTTTTTTTCAAGGTAATGGACAACCGCCTCATGACACTCAATATAACCCAAAGCTTTGAGATTCAAGTTTTTGACTAACTCTTTAATTTTTTGCAGATATGGTTTTTTTATGTCTTTTGTTTTTTCGTCAATGAAGTGTGAATTGAGAAAAAAAATGCTGTCATACAGATGCACTTTTGATTTCTGCTCTAATTTAAGTATCATTTCGTCTATGTCTTCTGCAAGATGCTCCCATCCATTAGAATAAGAAAATTTTTCCTGGTCCAAGAGGATTACATTTGCATCTTCCATCCTCATCAGCAATCCAACTCCCTCTTTTTCTTTTAAAAACAAGCCGAAAATAATTTTATTCCTGTTGGTTTTTTTTGTAAAAAATGGTAGTCTCATTTTACTCAATCTTATATTTAGTAAATACTTGATCAATTCCTTGTTTAGCTGTCTTTAGTGCATCTCCATATGCAACTCCTTGTACGGTTGAATTCACCGCATTTTCTAAATACTGAATTATTTCATCGTTTAGCCCGTTGTCAAATGTTCTAGATATGAGCGGCAGCGATACATATGAATCAGCCTGCTTTATGACTGCTCCTACATACTCATTTTGCGCCAAAAGCGGTCCAAGGTCAACCCGCGAGTAGGGCTCTCCAAATCGTCGCACTTTACTTTCAACCTCGTATAATTTTGTCAGCGTTTCCTTTTCAATCAAAAAACGTAAAAAATTCCAGGCTGCGAGCTGATTATTGCTGTAGCGCGACACGCCTTCTACCCAATAGTTGGCAAGCGATACGGGAGTACCTCCGGGAACCGAAGGTACGGGTACCACTTTTAATTGTAAATCTGGATTGGCGTTTTTTATAACCAAAATTTCCCAAGATGGAACAAATATCATCGCCACCTTTTCTTGGATGAAAGCCGAAACCGAATTTGGCATGGTCTCATCCCAGAAATTGTTGGGGGGCTCGGCAAATCTTCGAAAACTTTCAAGCGCCCCAGCCGCCTCTGCCTGACCGATGGTTTTTAGTGTAGCTCCATTTTGAACTATCATCAGCCCAAGAATGTCCGAAAAGTGATCTACGTTGGAGGCGAGCCCGAGAGCGATGCCTGCCGTGACCAACTGACCGCCGGTGTCTTTGACCGTTAATTTCACGACTGCGTCTGTGATGTCATCCCAGGTTGAAGGAGGAGTAACAATTCCAGCTTGTTTAAAGAGACTGTCATTATAAACTAACACCAATCCGTCAATATAAAGAGGCAGGCCATAGTATAAGTTTTTAATCTTCAAATCTGATTGATGAATTTTATAGAATGTCTTCTCAAATTCGCTGTTGCTCATGATTTTATCAGGAATCGGTGCCACCACGTCTTTTATCTCTGGAAGCCAGGTGTTATGAAAGCGAAATATGTCCGGCCCCTGCCCATTTTTACTTCGTGCCAATAGTTTCTCCCGGTAATCTTGCGGCGTCATTTTTTGGTAGTCTATCTTTACACCCGGATTTTTACGCTGATAGTCTTCTATTATGGGAGTAAAGATCTCCTTCTCTTCCCATAAACCCCAGTAACTTAACTTGACTTCCTTGACAGGCCCTTTACCTCTAAATAGCAGCCGTAAAAAAAATATAAGAACCAATAAGAAAAATATGGCTCCTCCCGCTATTATCAAATATTTATTTTTATTTTCTTGGTAGACAACCGGTGGGATATCTGAACCCGTAGCAACAGGAGACAGCTCTTCGCCTGATGGTTGAATCACCTCGGGGGACACTTCTTCTGGCTTTAAATTCTCCTCGGGTGTAGATTCAAAAATCGGGCCGGATTGACTAGTTTGTTCGGGTTGTTGAGGTGCTGATTGATTTTCTTCGGGATTTATTTTATTATCATCCATAATAGTTATCATATCAAATTTATCATGCGATGGATTATAGTAATTTTTATCATAGTAGTAAGCTTCATCGGCTTTACCATCAACTCCTTTATCAGCGAAGATAGAAGATTGAATGGTAAAATCTATCCAAACGTTTATATAAATGAGGTTAATTTCGGGAAAAAACCCAAATCAGCAGTCAAAGATTACTTTAACGGTGTCAATGTCAAATTCAGAGATATTGCTATCAATGTTTTTGATAAAGATACCCCAATTGCAACTTTTTCCGGCGAACAATTGAAGATTGGCTATGACGCTAAAGGAATAACAGATAGGGCTTTTCTCATCGGAAGATCCAGTCACTTTACTTCTAGACTTTATCAAAAACTCGCCACTATCTTCAACTGGCAAAAATTCAAATTCACTACAGACTTGAACTATGAAAAGTCTTTGCTTCAGGAATTTTTAGCTGAAACAAAAGAAAAGTATGATAAACCGGCTAAAAACGCTCTCTTCAACTTTGAACAAGGCAGAGTAGTTAGTTTTCGACAGGAGGAAAAAGGACAGAAAGTTGAAGAAAAAAAATTCCTCGATTTGGCAGACAAAGCTATCTCTGATTTAGAGAAAAAAACTGAAGATAAACGCATTGCGCTTCCCGTGAAAGTTATTCAACCAGAAATAACGCTGGCTCAAGCAAACGAATTTGGAATCGAAGAACTAATCGCCGAGGGTAAATCTGATTTCAGCGGATCGCTACCCGAAAGACTACATAATATCATCTTAGCTACTTCAAAGTTTAACGGCGTCTTGATAGAAAAAGATAGCGTTATTTCTTTTAATGAAACTGTCGGCGACATCTCATCCTTGACTGGTTATAAGCCAGCCTACATTATTAAATCCGGAAAAACAGTCTTAGGCGATGGTGGAGGAGTTTGTCAAGTCTCAACGACATTATTTCGAGCTGCACTCAAAGCTGGATTGCCAATAGTCGAGCGAGTGGCCCATGCCTACAGAGTATCTTACTACGAGAATGACTCCAAACCGGGATTTGACGCCACAGTTTTTGCGCCATCCACTGATCTAAAGATAAAGAATGATACACCCGCTTCTATCTTGATTCAGACGGAAATTGACCAGAAAAACAATCTCTTATATTTTAGATTTTACGGTAAATCCGACAACCGCCGGGTCGAAATCTCACCGGTAACGGTCTACGATGTTTCATCTCCACTCCCGCCACTTTATCAGGATGATCCTACTTTAAAAAAAGGAGTCACAAAACAAGTCGACTTCCCAGCTTGGGGAGCAAAAGCGGTATTTAACTATAAGGTGTATCAAGCAGATAAAACAACTTTTGAAAAAAAAATCTTTTCCTCCTATCGCCCCTGGCAAGCCGTCTATCTAGTGGGCCAAGCGGAATAAAATTGTAATAGAATAATCCTATGAAAATTGGAGTAATATCAGACACACATGACCAATACGAAAATATCATCAAAGTCGTCAAAATTCTAAATAATGAAGGCGTAAAATTGACAATTCACTGCGGAGACTGGATATCACCTTTCACACTGGCATTTTACAAAGATTTAAAGTCACCTATAAAAGGGGTCTTTGGCAACAACGACGGGGATCGATTCATGCATCTATTTAGGGCTAAAGATTTTGGAGCAAAAGTTGAATTTGAAGAAAGACTGATGGTATTAAATCTAGATAATAGAAAAATATTTGTTTATCATGGAGACTATGGCGAAGTTACCGAAGCTTTAGTATTCTCTGGTAAATATGATGCTGTTTTTCATGGTCATACTCACATAAGCGTAAATAAAACTGTCAGAAAAACTTTATCACTTAACCCGGGAACATTAATGCCTGTGACTTCAGATAAAGTGAAGGGAGCAAGTTTTGCAATCTACAATACGGCTTCAAACAGTTCTAAACTTATAAAGCTTTAAATTGACATTTTTACCTGCGGGCAGGCAGGCGTGATCGCGGAGTTTTGTCAATTGATAAATCTGCATACGAACCGTTGCTATGTTTATAGAGGATTGAGCGGATGAAGTAATATTCCACACATTTGGCAATATCTACAATGCAAATTATCTAAACCACCTTGCCCTGCCGAGTTTGTAATGGAGATTTTTTAATTTTCTTTCGCCGATAATTTTTGCCGGGACGCCGCCAACGATCGCATAAGGCGGGACGTCTTTGCTGACAACTGCTCCGGCTGCTACAATTGCGCCTTCGCCTATCTTAACTCCCGGCTGGATAATGGCTCTCGGTCCGATGAAAACATAATCTTCGATCACTACGGGTGCGTTGCTCGGAGAAAAATACTCATCGTTTATCTCATGTTGGGAGTTAAAGATCATAACGCCTGTTGCCAAAGCTACATGACTACCAATCACAAGTTTATCTCTGCCGTCTAAAACTGCTCCCTCGCCGATAATCGTATCTTCTGCAATTGAAATATTGTGTGGATCATAAAAACGAGCAGCCATATGAATTGACGACCCCTTGCCTATTTTTACCCCACCGGCTCGATAAAAAGCTCTCCGTAGATGATGAAAAGGGACGTATCCCACTAAATGAAGCAAAAATACTTCGAATTCAAGTAAGACGTTCAGGATGCGAGACTTTAATTTATTAATAAATTGAGGTGGAGTCAATTGCCTTCCTGTTTTATCTTTTATCGGCAAATCCATACTCCTATTATATCTAACAATCAACAATTAACTATTAACAACTCATAAATAATCACTATCTTCTTCCTCTAAAAATCTTGATTTCAGCGTTTCTCCTCGTCTGCCAAAAATAAATCTGGCTCTGGTATAAGTAATATACAGATTTTTCTTGGCTCTTGTTATTCCGACATAAAATAATCTCCTTTCCTCCTCGAGCGAAAATAAGTCATCTATAGATCTGGAATGCGGCAGAATTCCCTCTTCTACTCCCACGATAAAAACTACCGAAAACTCCAGTCCTTTTGCCTGATGAAGCGTCATTAACTTGACTCCTTCCTTCGACTTAGACCTTTTTTCTCCTTCAAAATATTCCGACTCAACCAGGGCCACCTGCTCTAAAAACTGCAATAGATCGGGGAAATTCATAGCAACCGACTTGAGCTCTTTTATATTTTCTATCCTCGCATAATCTTCCTCCACGTCAAGATCATATAAATCCAGATAGTGCGTTCTCTTAAAAATTTCTTCCATCAACTCGATCGTGGAAAAATTTTTCAGCCTCTTAGCCGATTTTTTGTACACCTCCGCAAACTCACTCCAACGTTTTTTACCCAACTTTTGAATTCTTTCCTTTGAGATCTCGTCTTGCGGATTTGCCACAAGTCTCAAATAAGAAAGCACGTCTTTTATCTCCTTCCGCTCATAAAAACGCGTTCCTCCCACCAAAACGTAAGGCAGACTATAATGCAAAAATGCCTCTTCCAGCAGGCGGGATTGAGCGTTGGTTCTGTATAAAACAGCGAAAGACGAGAGTTTAGTGGGAGACGATTTCAAACCGTTTTCAATCCTGTCACGAATCTTGTTGGCTACAAAGACCGCTTCCTCCTCCTCGTCTTCCGCTTCATAAAACTCTATCTCCTCACCCGGCTTATTGCTAGTGAAAAGATTCAGTATCGGATGAGTGCTATTTTTTGAAATTACTTTATAAGCAAAGTCCAGAATCGTTTGAGTCGAACGATAATTCTGCTCGAGATGAAAAACCTTCGCTTCAGGAAAATCTTGTTCAAACTTCTCCAGATTTCGCATATCTGCTCCGCGCCAGGAATAGATGCTTTGTGAGAAATCACCAACCGCTGTCAGGTTGCCTAGCTTTTGTGATAAAAGTTTGGTTAAAAGATACTGAATATAATTAGTATCTTGGAACTCATCTACAAGAAGGTACTGATATTTATTCTGATACTTTTCTAAAATGTTCCTGTGATTTATAAAAAGATTGACAGCCTCTACAATTAAATCGTCAAAATCCAGCGCCTTATTCAATCGGAGCTTTTTTTGGTAAAGCTCGTATACCTGGGCAATCGTTGAGGCGTTATAATCGGAAAAAAATTCGAGGTAACGATCGGGTGGTACCAGTTGATTTTTGGCGGCAGAAATTCTCTGGAGAAAATAGTATGGCGTATATTTTTTAACCGCTAGATTCTTAATTACCGATTTGATCAAACTTATCTGATCGTCGTCGTCATAGATCATAAAATTATGATCTATTCCTAAATTATGACTTTCTCTCCGAAGTATCTGACAGCAAAATGAGTGAAAGGTGCCTATATAACCTAAGCGCTTAAATCCTATACGTTCTTTCATCTCATTTGCTGCTTTGTTCGTGAAGGTTATCATAACAATCTGCATAGGATCAACCCGACAATTTTCGCTTAAGTTTAGTACTTTATAGACTAAGACTCGGGTTTTGCCGGATCCGGCGCCTGCTAAAATGATTGACGGCCCTTTTACGTAGGAAACAGCCTCCTGTTGTTGTGGATTCAGTTGGTTAAATAAATCTTCAAGCATAGATTATAATTATAACTGCTATAATACAAATCTACGAATGAATGCGAATATTGTAATAATTCACAAGTCTTGACAGACAACTGTCATTCCTGCGAAACTTGTCCTCG
>CAYJQQ010000002.1:0-9514 GCA_964372285.1 uncultured Gammaproteobacteria bacterium
ACTGTTCGAGCTTGTCGAGAACCATTACTGTTCGAGCAAAGTCGAGAACTCGAGCCTGTCGAGAACTTTTACTATTTCAACTAATCTTCTCGACTAATCGCTCGAAGATTAACTAGTTACTGTTCGAGCTTGTCGAGAACCATTACTGTTCGAGCAAAGTCGAGAACCAATACTGTTCGAGCTTGTCGAGAACAATTATTGGATACTTCTCGACTCCCCCGACGCTACGTCGGGATCGCTCGAAGAATAAAAGCGTAACCTCTGTAATAGATGCCATTTAGAGTCCTTGATCAATTCGAACACAAGTGGTAGGCCTTGACAAAAGGCTTCAAATGAATTTTAATGGAAGAGTATGGTGTTTTATGGTGAATATGAAGTTGTTTTTTCAGGATCGGGAAGAATAGTTCTGCCAAAAAAAATACGGACACTTTTAAAAGGAAACACATTTGTTTTAAGCAAGGGCTCTGATGAGTGTTTAGCTGGATATGATAAGGAAAATTGGGAAAAGAGAGCCCACGAATTAACCCAATCATCTGTGCTCGAAGAAAATCATGACGCAAAAAAACGATTTATTTTTTCATCTATTGTCTTTTTGGAGATAGATGATCAAGGAAGATTTGTTATCCCAAAAAACCTTTTAGATTATGGTCGATTGAATAAGAAGGCAACAATCATTGGGGTCGGTGACCACTTTGAGATATGGGATCCGCAAAAGTGGAGAGTTTATAACAAAATCCAAACACACCCGTCGGGTCTACAAGCACGAAAAATGTAAAAATGCATTATCCTGTACTTTTAGAAGAAGCAATTGAAGGTTTAGATATCAAAAAAGACCATTTATATATCGACGCAACGGTCGGAGAAGGTGGACATATGGTTGAGATAGCTAAACGAGGCGGAAAAGTACTAGGGATAGACTGGGATTATAAGCAAATATCAAATATCAAAGATCAAATATTAAAAAGTGAAAATTCAAAAGACATCAAACTGGTAATCGGGAATTTCGCTGGTATCGAAAAAATTGCAAAAGAGAATAATTTTTTTCCAGTTGACGGAGTATTATTTGATCTTGGCTTATCGATAAACCAGATACAAGAGTCGAATAGAGGTTTTTCCTACGAAAACTTGGCTGAAAGACTAGACATGAGATTAAATTACAGATTAAAGACGACGGCAGCAGATTTAATTAATAGTTTAAACCAAAATCAAATCTATGAAATTTTGGCTCGCTATGGCGAGGAAATCAATTCTAGGACAATTGTTCAAACTCTTATTCGCGCCCGTTCCCTAAGGAAAATTAAGACAGCCGGCGATCTTATTAGAATTATTGAAAAGGCGACCGGAAAAAAAGATAGATTAATTTATGCCAGGGTTTTTCAGGCCTTGCGAATAGCGGTTAACAATGAACTTGAAAATTTGAAGAAAGGTCTTACCAGCGCCTTACGAGTGATCAAAAAGCGAGGCAGATTAGTTGTTATTTCTTTTCATTCACTAGAAGACAGAATCGTCAAACAGTTTGTCAAGATGAATAATCTTAAACAGGTAAACAAAAAGGTTATTAGATCAAAAAGCTTGTCTGCATTTGAGAGATCGGCAAAGATGAGAATAATTTCATATGAACCAGCTAACTAAATATACAATCTCGGCTATATTTTTAGCCTTAATTTCTGCCAATATTTATGTATTCTTGAACAGCCTTAAATTAAGCGACAAAATTAACCTTTTCGAAAAAGAGATAAAATCTCTGCATCAAGAAAATCTCGGGCTGGAAAATAAAATTTATGAAGTCGATTCACTTCAATATGCTGCTTCTTTGGCTGCACAATTAGACTTTACCCAAAAAGCCCAGCCCACTCTTTTTGAGAATCTGAAGTTTGCTAGAAGTCAATAAATATAGAGATGTATGATACGGTATGACAAAACAAAAATTATTATGCCTAGCTTTTTTTATATTTTATGCAGCAATCATCACAAAACTTTTTATCCTCCAAGTGCTTAATTCTTCTTCAGCAGATACCACTTATTTAAAAACAAGTAGAATTCAGCCTGAACGAGGTAAAATATACGACAGAAACGGAGAGCCTCTGGCCGTAAATAAATCTTCATTTCTACTTTATATTGAACCAAAAAAAATAGGTGATACGGCTGATCTCGTCAAAAAAATTGATCCGATTTTACAAATCGGAGAAGCATCGCTCGCTGCTAAAATCGATAAGTCTAAAAATTGGATCGCAATCAAGGAGGGTCTTGATAAGGAGCTAAAACAAAGGCTCCTTGACCTAAAACTGAAAGGTCTAGGTTTTGAAGACAGATTCCAAAGATATTATCCCGAAAGCTCACTCGCCGCCCATCTGCTGGGATTTGTAGGCAAAGATGCGCGTGGTGAAAATGTCGGTTACTTTGGTATAGAAGGTTTTTACAACAAAGACCTTGTTGGATTACCCGGCATAATCAAAAGCGACAGGGATATATTTGGTAGGCCGATTCTCTTAGGGACTCAACAAAGACTCAATCCGGAAAACGGAAGGGATCTCTATTTAACAATTGATAAATCTGTTCAGGAAATCGTCAAGAGAAAGCTTCAATTAGGAATAGAGAGATATAAAGCAAAAGAAGGCTGTATTTTAGTAGTCAACCCCTCTACTTTGGAGCTCTTGGCCATGACTTGTCTTCCGGACTATGATGTGGATAATTATTATGATTTTTCCGAAGAATTTTTCAAAAATCCTGCCATATCCAATCTATACGAGCCTGGTTCTACATTTAAACCTTTCGTCATGGCTGCGGCCTTGCAAGAAAAGAAAATAAAACCGGATGACTTTTACAATGAAACCGGTCCAATCAAGATTGGAGAATATACGATAAAAACCTGGAACAACAGGTACGAAGGCAAAATCTCGATGACTCGTATCATCGAAAAATCATCAAACGTCGGTATAGTCTATGTGGCTCAAAGATTAGGAAATAAAAAAATTTACTCCTATCTTAAGAATTACGGATTTGGAGAAGCAACCGGCATTGATCTTCAAGGTGAGTCAACAAATTACCTTAAGAAAGAACCTGACTGGTATCCCATCGATTTTGCTACGGTCAGTTTTGGCCAGGGAATAGCCGTTACTCCAATCCAGATGATTCGGGCATTTTCCTCGCTCATCAACGGCGGAAACCTGTTAAGTCCTTTTGTTGTTAATAAGATAGCAACCGATGATAAAGTTAATACTATAGACCCTAAAGTTAAGAGGCGAACTATTAGTGACCGCACATCTGAAACTATCAAAAAAATGCTCCTTTCGGCCGTAGAAAACGGTGAGATCAGGTGGGCTAGGCCACAGGGTTACAAAATCGGCGGGAAAACAGGTACGGCTCAAATCCCGATCGAAGGACACTACGACCCCTCCAAGACAGTTGCTTCGTTCATTGGATTTGCACCGGTAGCTGAACCAAAATTTTTGGCCTTGGTCATACTTAGAGAACCCCAAACTTCGCCTTGGGGTTCAGAAACCGCCGCTCCCCTTTTTTTCGAAATAGCTAAAGAACTCCTTGTTTACTATAATATAGCACCAGAGTAAATCATGTAACACGAAACACGCAACACGTAACATAGGAATTTAAATGTTACATGTTACATGTTACATGTTACAAACTGTCAAAAAACTCTACCATCTTTTCCAAGCTGTACTAGCCAATGTCTATTATGGTTTTCCTAGTCGTAAACTTAAAGTCATTGGTGTCACCGGTACCGACGGCAAGACAACGACAACCCATCTTATCTATCACATTCTCAAAAATTCGGGTAAAAAGGTCTCGATGATCTCTTCTGTTTATGCTAATATTGCAGGCCAAACTTATGACACTGGTTTTCATGTAACAACCCCCGACGTTTTCCCTCTTTACAGATATTTACGCCAAAGCCTAGATGCAGGTGATGAATATTTTATTCTTGAGACGACTTCTCACGCTTTGGCTCAAAACAGAGTTTCGCTTGTACGTTATGAAGTTGGATTGGTAACAAATATCACACATGAACATCTGGATTTTCATAGAACCTTTGAAGATTATGTCAAATCTAAAGCAATCTTACTTCAAAAAGCAAAAATTGCCCTTGTCAACGCGGACGACAATTCATTTTCACTTCTTAAAAAATTGCTTAAAAAAAAATATTACACATATGGTTTAAAAAATGAATCAGATTATCATTTCGACATTAACGCAACATTAAGACTAAATCTTAGCAAATTTAATAATTATAACTACTTAGCCTCGTACGCCCTCTGCCACATCTTAGGAATATCGAAATCTAATATTCTTAAAGCTTTAAAGATATTTAAACTCCCTCCGGGTAGATTAGAGGTTGTGCTAAAAAAACCAATAACCGTAATCATAGACTTTGCCCATACTCCCAATGCATTTCATCAGGTGCTAAGTGAAGTGAAAGAACGATATATTAATTCCAATAACCGTTTGATACACGTTTTTGGCTCTGCAGCCCAAAGAGATAAATCAAAGCGTCCGCTTATGGGTGAAGAAAGCGCCCGCTATGCCGATATAATTATCTTGACAGAGGAAGACTACCGCGATGAGGATCCGCAAAAAATCTGCCATGAGATCGCCAAAGGAATCAAGAATAAGAAGTTTGACGTAATAACAGACAGAAAAAAAGCAATCGAGAAATCAATCGAAATTGCCAAACCCGGCGACGTGGTAATTCTGACCGGGAAAAGTCAGGAAAAAAGCCTCTGCCGAGGAAAATTAGAATATCCGTGGAATGAAAAACAAACAGTTTTTGAAGTTTTAAAAAAACATGATTATCTATAATTCAGACCTAAAAATCTTTTATTCCACCCTGATAAACGATGATGATTATTTTTCTGGCTTTGCAACTCGTGAATTGGGTGATGCTAGGAATATAAGTAATATAACCAATTTCCTTTATCAACAAAAAATTTCTTTTAAAAAACTCGCCATTCTTGAACAAATTCATTCAACAAATATCGAGATATTTAAAGACTCAAAAACTGAAGACAAAATTGAAATAATAGAAGACGGCGATGGAGTTATTACGAATAATTTAGAGACTGTTCTAATAGTGAGAAATGCAGATTGTGTACCGCTAATTATAACTAACAAAGCAAATGGTTATATTGGAATCTCGCATCAAGGCTGGCGCGGAAGTCTAAAGGAGATGGCTTCCAAAATGGTCAATACTTTCTTACGTCTAGGGTCTAAAGTCGAAAATCTAACTTGTTCTATCGGTCCGGCAATTGGAACATGTTGTTATGAAATAGATGATGATCATTACTACGAATTTAAATCACAATTCGAGGAATATTCTGAAAAAATATTTATGCATAAAAAAGGTAGATGGCATATTAATTTAGCTTTATTAAACTATCTACAGTTAGTCAAATCAAGAGTAAAAGAAAATAATATTGATTTTTTCCCTTTTTGCACAAAATGCGATAAAAAACGATTTTTCTCTCGCCGCAGATCTCGAGTCAAATATTTTGAAAAAATGTTTAATTTTGTGATGAAAACTAAATAAATTCCAAGCTCCAACCAACAAGATACAAATAAAATTCAAATAACAAAAAACAAATTTCAAAAAATATCTGGGTCATTTTAAATTAGAATATTGCTGTTTGTTTGGAATACTTGTGAGTTGTTTCTTGGAATTTTAAGTTAATTAACCCATTGAACAAATTCACAACCGCTGGCTGTTCTTGTTTGGGCATCCCATTTGTTGGTCGAGCACTTTTTCAGTTGCTTTCCGCTTGCCGCTGTATAAAGAATCAATTTATTCCCGCATTTTGGACAATCTTCTTCTAAATTTTCCACCGTGCCTTTTAACCACACAACATAATCACACCCACTGGCTGTTCTAGTGTCAGGATCCCATTTACTGGTTGAACATTTTTTTAATCTTTTATCGAACCTTGTGACGACTAAAAGCAGAGGCGATCCGCACTTTGGACACTTTTCATCTAATTCCTTAGGCGGAATATCAAACCATTTAACATAGGGACATCCTTCTGTTCTTTTAGTCGTAGGATTCCAACTGCCAGTAGAACACCTCTGCATCTGCCTTCCTGACTTTGTAGTCATGATTTCTCCCAAAGGCGAACCACAGCGCGGACAATTCTCTTCTTTTGTTTGAGGCTCTTGCATATTAAATTTTATTTATACAACTTTATTTTAACTTTTGCAAATCCTTTCTGCATGTATTTCTTTACATCTATAGTAGTATAATTAATGGTATGTTAGATCAAGCTAAAAACATTTTTATCGTTGGAGTAAAAGGTGTGGCGATGGCAAATCTTGCACTAATCTTAAAAAAAATGGGCAAAAATGTTTGCGGCTCTGACGTCGATGAAGAATTTATTACCGATGAACTTCTCGAAAAAAATGAGATCAAGTGGCTAGAAGGCTTTGATAAGAAAATGCTTCCTAAAAATACTGATTTTGTTATCTATTCAGCTGCCCATCAAGGTATCAACAATCCTCAAATTATTGAAGCTAAAAGAAACAGCATAAAGATTCTTTCCCAAGCTGAACTTTTAGGACAGCTTACTAGACAATTTAAAACAACAATCGCTGTCTGTGGATCGCACGGAAAAACAACTACCTCTTCTCTACTTTCATACGCGCTTATTAGACTGGCAGTTAAACCAAGCTACATGGTCGGCAGTTCTTCTTTTAATGATTATCCCGGAGGTAACTTTAGTGGAACTGACTATTTTGTCGTTGAGGCGGATGAATATGGAATAAATCCACCTTATAACTTAACTCCTAAATTTCACTTCCTTAAACCCAATTATATTTTGTGTACAAATATTGACTTTGACCACCCAGATATTTATAAAAATCTCGACGAAATAAAAAAGGCTTATAAAACTTTCTTTGCTATATCGTTAAATCAATATAACGATATCCCATCCCGAATTTTTCTCTGTGTCGATGATGAAACACTTATGTCAGTTGCTAAAAAATTACCAAGAGAGTCTTATCTAACTTATGGTTATAGTAAAAACGCCGATTTACAGATTGTAAATTCAAAATTGGAAAATAAATACTCTACATTTAAGCTGCTCTGTCATCCTGAATTAATTTCAGGATCTGTCATTAAAAAACAGGTGCTGAAACAAGTTCAGCACGACATGTTATCCCTAGGTTTGTTTAAAATCTCCCTCTACGGTGAAAAAAATGTCTCGAATGCTACAGGAGTAATTTTGACTCTACTCCAGCTAGGATTTAACTCGGAAAAAATAAAACTCGCCATCAAAGACTTTACCGGTCCAAAAAGAAGATTTGAACAGTTATTTGTTAAAAACAGCACATTCCTTTTTGACGATTACGCCCATCATCCAAATGAGATTGAAGCTACGATCTCTGCCGCAAGAAGTCGCTTTCCAAATAAAAGAATTATTATAATATTTCAACCACACACATATTCTCGAACACAAGCTCTACTCAAAGAATTCGGCAAAAGTTTGTCGCTTGCCGATTTAGCCTACATTCTCCCCATCTTCGCTTCGGCTAGAGAAAATCCTAGACAGTTTAGCGTCAGCTCAATCGATATTGAAAACGCTTCATCTAATAAAAATGTCAAGGCCTTTTCTTCAAAAAAGGAACTCCTCGGACTCCTGACTTCTAATCTCAAGCCTGGTGACGTTGTCTTCACTTTAGGAGCAGGCGACGTCTATAAGCTTTCAAATGATATAATGAGAATAATAAAATATTTATGAATATAAAGACCCAGCTCGAAAAATACTTTGGTAAAGAAAGGGTTCGATATAATTTCAATATTTCACCCTATCTCACACTACGCACTAAAACAAACGCCGAATACTATTTTGAAGCTGAATCACGAAACGATCTGATACAAGCAAAAAGGGCCTCACTTAAATTAAAACTTCCATTGTTCATACTTGGTGGAGGGTCAAATCTGGCTATACTCAAAAATAGCCTCAAAGGTTTGGTTGTGAGAAATAAATTTATATATAAAAAATTTGCAGATCAAAACGTCCACGTATTTGTCACCGTCTCATCAGGATACCCAGTCACTAAACTTGCTAAAGAGCTTGCAGACGAGGGTTACGCAGGGCTTGAATATCACTTTGGATTGCCTGGAACCATTGGTGGAGCAGTTTATATGAACTCAAAATGGACAAAACCCCTCGTCTACGTCGGTGATAATCTGCTTTCTGCAAATTTAGTTGGAAATGACGGAAAAGAAAAAAAAGTTGATCGCTCTTACTTTCATTTTGATTACGATCAAAGCATACTACAAAAAACAAAAGAAATACTTCTTGAAGCAACATTCAAGTTAAGCAAGTCCGATCCCAAGATCACCAAACAACATTCTGATTTTGCCATGGAATATCGCAGGCAGACGCAACCCTTTGGAGTTTTCACCAGCGGTTGTTTTTTTAGAAATATTAATGGTGAGTCGGCTGGAAAACTCGTCGATCAAGCCGGACTAAAAGGAAGAAGAATTGGTAAATTTCACGTTTCAGACAAACACGCAAACTTCATTATTCACGACGGCGGCGGAGATCCAATAAGTCTAATTAGACTCATTAGGCTAATTAAACACAAAGTAAAAGAAAAATTTGGTGTGAGGTTGGAGGAAGAAGTTATTGTGGTTTAACCCGTTAACCAGTTAACGCGTTAACGAGTTAACGAGTTTTAATATGGAGGATGCATTTATTATCAACGGCGGAAAACCACTTAGAGGTTCTATAGCCTTATCTGGTGCTAAAAATGTCGCGCTTAAAGTCATCATCGCCGCCCTACTTTTGGATCAAGAGGTTACTTTAAAAAATATACCCCGTATAAGCGACGTTGACGAACTCATGCACCTTATCCGATCCTTGGGTGCCAAAACAGAATTCGTTGAGCAACACATATTAAGGGTCGATGGAAGAGCCTTAAATAAAAACAGAGTCGATCTTCTCCATGCTTCAAAAATTAGAGTTTCTTTTATGCTCTTAGCACCCTTACTCTACAAATTTTCAACCTGTTATGTACCTAATCCCGGCGGCTGCAGAATTGGCGCTCGGCCTATAGACCGCGTTGTCGAAGGTATGAGAAAACTCGGGATAAACATCGAATATGACTCTAACACCGGTTTTTACCAAGCTCAAATGAAATCCAAGCCTTCAGGCTCTTACAGATTTCAAAAAATAACCCACACAGGTACCGAACTTCTCATAATGCTATCAATTTTTGCTAAAGAAAAAATCACGCTTGATAATACTGCGCTGGAACCAGAAATCGATGAGCTTATACGATTTCTAAATCTATCCGGCGCAAAAGTTCAAAAAAACGGCCAAAAAATCACGATTCAGCCGGTCGATAAATTGCATCTTCACGAGCCCTTTGAGATCATGACCGACAGGAATGAGGCAATAACGTTTGCGACTCTGGCAGTCGCAACCAAAGGACAGATCGATATCACATCTGCCCATCCTCAAAATATTCAATCATTTATCCAAAAAATTAAAGAGGTAGGAGC
>CAYJQQ010000002.1:9524-21014 GCA_964372285.1 uncultured Gammaproteobacteria bacterium
AGAGGTATGATCAGGCGCAGACTTATTAGATAGAAATAATATTAGATTTTACTATAAAGGCCAGCTTAGATCGTCTCGTGTCGAGACCAGCCCTCATCCGGGCTTTATGACCGACTGGCAACCGAATTGGGCAATTCTTATGACTCAAGCCGGCGGAGACTCCTTCATCCATGAAAGGGTATTTGAGAACCGCTTCTCTTACGTTGAGGAACTTCGCAAGCTCGGAGCAGAGATTGATTTTGTAAAAATTCCCGTCAGAAACCCTATGGAATATTTCTTCTTTAACTTTGACCCAAACAAAAAATATAATCAAGCGATAAAAATCAAAGCCCCACAAAAATTACACGGCGGAGTATTAAATATTTCAGACCTTCGAGCTGGTGCAACTCTGGCTATTGCCGCTCTGGTTGCCGAAGGCGAATCTGTTGTCAATGGAGCGTCAATACTGGAGCGAGGCTATGAAAATTTCGTCGAAAAAGTAACTTCATTGGGAGGAGACATCAAGAAGATATGATACGAATCTAAAAATGAATGCGAATGCCCGCGAATATACTAATTCAGATTATAAAGTCAGTATTAGCATATTCGTAGATTAGCATAAAGATTTGCATCATTCGTATCATATTTTGTATTTATGAGAAAACTAAAAAACATTCTTATCCTAGCCGGCGGCGACAGCACCCGCTTCTGGCCGCTTAAGAAAAAAGCCTATGTACCTTTTTTAGGAAAGCCTCTCCTTCTGCATCAACTATACAGCTTGAAGGAATTTACAGAAAGGCTCTTTGTAGTAGTAAATCCCGCAGATGTAAAATCGATTAATCGATTAAACACTACTAAACAAAAAATAATTTTCCAAAGAAATGACTTAAATGGTATGGCAGGAGCAGTACTGTCAGCAAAAAACATAGTAAAAGGCCCAACTTTAATATTAAATGCCGAAGACATATTTGATTACAACATCTTATATCGATGTATCGATACATCGATACAGTCTAATGCCGACGCTATTTTCATAGCTAAAAAGGTTCATGACTACTTTCCCGGAGCATATGTAAAATTCATAAAGAATAAAATAGCAGAGATTGTCGAGAAGCCAGATCCGAAAAATACACCGTCAAATTTTGTAAAACTTGTTATTGATTACTTTAAAGATTTCGAGACATTTATAAAAACGCTTGAAAACACAAAGACAGCCAAAGATGATCTTTACGAACAAGCAATAAACAAATTTTTAAACACTAGCTCCTATTGTAAACTTATTGAATATGAAAACTATTGGTATGTTCTTAAATACCCCTGGCATGTACTGCCTATGATGCAGCATTATCTTGGTACGTCGAATAGCGCAATAAAAATAGGAAAAAATGTCAAGATTGCTGAAACAGCCAAAATAGTTGGACCATGTTTCATTGACGACAACACTATAGTTGGCGATTTTGTTATGATAAGACAAAGTCACATCGGAAAGAACTGCTTAATTGGCGGATATTCGGAAATCACAAGATCCTATTTAGGCGACCGCGTAACTTTACATCGCAACTACATCGGTGATTCAGTTTTAGCTAATGATGTTATGTTTGGAGCACAGGCATCAACGGCCAACTTTAGATTTGACAGAAATCCAATCAAGTCCAAAGTTATCGGAGAAAAAATGGATACAAATTTAGAAAAACTTGGCGCAATTATTGGCGAAAGTTCAAAAATCGGAGTAAACGCAACTCTACTGCCGGGAGTAAAAATCGGAAGAAATACATTTATAGGTCCCGGGGAGACATTATATGAGGATGTTGAAGACGATATGTTTATGATAAGAGGAAAAATTGCAAGAAACATGGCTAGATAGTTACATAGCTATTTAACTATTTAACCATTTGGCTATGAAAAAAATCACTGTCATCGGCGGCGGCACCGGCACTTTCGTAGTTTTATCCGGTTTAAAACAGCTCCCTCTTGACCTTGGGGTCATCGTAACCATGATGGACTCGGGAGGGTCAACGGGCAGACTGCGCGACCAACTAGGAGTTTTGCCTCCAGGCGACCTACGCCAATGCTTAGTAGCCTTATCCGAAGCTCCAATTTTATGGCGTAGGCTATTCCTTTATCGATTCGAGACTGGCGATTTTGCCGGCCATAACTTCGGAAATCTATTCCTCTCGGCTTTAGAAAAAGTCTGCCCGAACTATGACGAAGTAATTGAGACTGCTTCTTATGTCTTAAAAACCAAGGGAAAAGTTATTCCTGTTACCTTTGATAAAGCGCATCTCTGTATCAAGTATAAAAATGGAAAGATTGTAAAAGGTGAAAATAAGATAGAAGAAAATATAAACGAATCCAGTCCCATAGAAAAAGCATTTTTAGAACCGTCCGCTAAATTAAACAAGGAAGTCAGCAGAAGAATAAATATGTCAGATGTTATTGTAATAGGTCCGGGCGACCTCTATACAAGTATCATACCCGTCTTATTGGTCGGTAAAATAAAAGATAATATTCATTCGGCAAAGGCAAAGATCGTATTCGTTATGAATCTTATGACAAAATCAGGCCAAACCAACAACTACACTGCTTCCGATCATCTCCGAGATCTGACCAAATATTTAGGCAAAACCCCTGATGTTGTCATCGTGAACTCTGGCAAAATCCCACCGGAGATCCTACGATGGTATAATCAACATAATGAGAGAGTGGTAAAAAACGATCTTTTAGAATCTGGTTATAAGGCTAAAATCATTGAGGATATTCTTATAGATACTCACCGATTTATTAAATCCGCTGCAGATAAATTAACCAGAAGCATATTAAGACACGACCCTGACAAATTGGCCTCGGTGCTAAAACAATTAATCTCATGATCAAAAAACATACCTATTCAATTAAAAATGCCGTAGCGGGTATTTCCTGGGTTCTAAAAACTCAATCAAATTTTAAGACTCATTTGTTTCTTTCCTTTATATCTATTCTGGGGGGGATATTGCTGCAAATTTCCTATTTTGAATTTTTGATAATTTTTGCCTTGATCGGAGTCGGTTTAGCTATAGAAGCACTAAACACGGCAATTGAAGAAACCATCGACGCAATTCATAAAGACTGGAGCGAGGAAATTAAAGTGGCCAAAGACGTTTCAGCTGCTGCCATGCTTATCTTTGCACTCACAGCGCTTTTAATTTCTTGCTTTATATTTGTACCAAGAATTTTTCAACTATTAACTATTTACTATTAACTATTATTTATGTCTACATACCTTTTTATCGTCTTTTTATCTTTCATTCTGAATTTTATACTGATAGTTCCTTTTATAAATTTCTTATATAAGAATAAATTCCGGCGTGTGAATCAACAAACTAGAGACGCCTTCGATAACCCTACTCCTATCTTTGATAAATTTCACCAGCACAAAAAAGGGACGCCGGTTGGAGGAGGGATCTTACTATTGTTATCAACTATTTTTACATTTTTCCTCTCTCTTCTTTTGTTTTTTTTATTTAATAAAAAAATAATCGCCAATTACCCTTCGGCTGTTATCGAGATCAAAATTTTGCTATTTACTTTTCTCTCATTCGGATTTCTAGGAATCTATGACGATCTGAACAAGATTTTTCTTTGGCAGAAAGATAATTTTTTTGGCTTGAGATTAAGGCATAAGTTGATCATCGAAGTCTTTTTAGCTCTGATCATTTCTTACTGGCTCTTTTTAGACCTAAAAATAGACATCATCCATATTCCTTTTTTTGGCGTTTTTAAGATTTCCTGGCTGTATGTATTGTTTTCTACTTTCGTGATTGTAGCTTTTGCCAATGCAGTAAATATCACCGACGGTCTGGACGGACTAGCATCCGGAATACTGCTTTTTACTCTTTCCTCCTTTTGGGTCGTATCTAGAACAATTTTAGACGTTCCAACAAGCCTTTTTATCGCGGCCTGGCTAGGCGGTCTTATTGCTTTTCTCTACTTCAATATCTATCCCGCGAGAATTTTTCTTGGAGATACAGGAGCTCTTTCTTTCGGCGCAACCTTCGCAGTTGTTGGCCTCATTTTAGGAAAAGCCTTTGCGCTTCCCATAATCGGTGGTGTATTCGTCATAGAAATTTTCAGTTCACTCATTCAACTCTTGGGTAAAAAATTTTTGGGAAGAAAGATCTTTCCAGTCGCTCCTTTTCACCTCTGGCTACAACTCAAGGGTTGGGAAGAACCAAAAATAGTCATGAGGCTCTGGATTATCACTATTCTTTTCGCCGTCTTCGGCCTCATGGTTGCGTTTGCGAAGTGACCCCGACGTAACGTCGGCGTCATCCCGAGGAGCTTTACGACGAGGGGTCCCCTTAGACGTTCTCAGGCGGCTGAATATTTCTTTTTAATACATCTCTTGGCTTTGATCCCTCGGCTGGACCAACGTAGCCAGCCTTTTCTAATTGATCAAGAATCCGAGCGGCTCTAGCATAACCTATCCTGAATTTTCTCTGCAGTAAGGAAGCAGAAGCGTATTCCAATGGAGATATTAAATCAACAATTTGATCAAACACGGGGTCTTTATCATCGCCGTTCACAACCAGCGTACCGCCTCTTCCTCCGATAAAAACTTCTTGTTCTACCACTTCCTGCGTATATTGAACTTCAGGAGCTTGAGATTTAAGGAATTTAACCAACTGATTCACCTCTTTCTCGGTTATGAAAGGTCCTTGTATTCTGCGGGGTTTGGCCTGATCTGGCGGAAGAAACAGCATATCTCCTCTGCCTAGAAGTTTCTCGGCCCCTGGCATATCGATTATTACCCGTGAATCGATCATAGAAGAGACGTTGAAGGCTATCCTTGTTGGAATGTTTGCTTTCATCAGGCCGGTTATGACATCAACCGAAGGTCTTTGGGTTGCCAAAATAAGGTGGATTCCCGTGGCCCGAGCCATCTGGGCAATGCGTGTAATAAGATCTTCCGCTTCACTCGGAGCAAATGACATCAGCGCCGCAAGTTCGTCAATTATAAATAGAATGTATGGCTTTTTTACTGCTTCTGGCAAACTGTTATAACCTTCTAAATTTCTTACTCCGTTTTTAGAGAACTCCTTGTATCGACTCTCCATTTCAGAGATTGTCCATTTGAGCGCCGAAATTATTTTTGCAGGCTCTACAATTACTTCGGTTAAAAGGTGTGGTATGCCGTTATAAAGGGTGAGCTCTACTCTTTTGGGGTCGACCAAAATCATGCGTAAATCTTCCGGTTTTGTTCTAAATTGAAAAGTGCTTATCCAGGCATTCAAAAGAACTGATTTTCCTGATCCTGTTGCACCTGCGATAAGCACGTGAGGCATTTTGTCGATTGACGTAGCTTGGGGTTGTCCGGAAACATCCAATCCCAGCGGAACAAGCAAAGGATCAAGGTTATTGGCAAAAATAGGCGCAGCTAATAATTTTTTTAAAGTCACTATTTCTGGTTTTCTATTTGGTATCTCAATCCCGACCAAAGATCTGCCCGGTATTGGAGCATCTATTCTAACCTGGCCGGTTGGAGCAGCTAAAGCAAGAGCCATGTCATTTCCTAACGAAGTGATCCTTGAGAGTTTAGTCCCTGATGTAATCTCTAGCGCATATTGGGTCACCGCAGGGCCGTAGTTAATCTCGGCAACGCGAGCCCTAATGCCAAAACTCTCCAGAGTTTTTTCTATCACGTCGGCGTTTTTTTTCACATCTCCTCTATCCGCTTCTTTTTGAGCAACGTCAATAAGCAGCGATAAAGGTGGATAAACCCAGGCCGTTTTTGACGCTGGACTTAATGGTTTTATACTTATTTGTTTATTATCGGGTGTGATTGGAAAAGTCTTCTTTTGAAAAACGACATTTTCTTTTATAAATTCTTGTTTAGCCGGTAGCCCTCTTTCTTCTATCTTGAGTTTATCTTCACCCATTGATCTAAATACATATGTTTTCAGGAAATTAAAACTCGACTTAAGTAAATTTAGGATAAATAAGACAAATACGTCAATGGAGGTATCGAGAAGAAGTATTAGACCTACAAAAAATACTACTCCCAGCAACGCAATTGCTCCGATCAAGGAAAAATCCAGGCTTAGATTTTTAAAAATCAATTTGCCGAATGAGCCTGACTGGAAAATCCCAAGAAGCGAAATAAAAATAAGCACCAGCCCACCCGTGATATTCAACTTAACGAACTTGAATTTTTTTGTGTTGAAAAAGTGACCGGATAGCAAAAGTAAGATAAAAGACAAAAGAATTGCTATCCCTCCGAATCTTTCCGTTAATATCCGATTGATAAAAAAAAGTAATCTGCCGTCTGATCCGCCCAAAAAATTTTTCAGATAGGAGATGAGAAAAACAAAAGAAACCCCAATCAGCATCAAACCAAAAATATTAAAAATGGTTTGCTTATTAATCTTGAATTTAAGAAAGGGAATCCTTATTAACGATCTCCTTCTTGCCATAGAAAGATTGTAATCTTAACCACAACCAAAGTCAATCACAAGGATAGTAACTATTCAGTTCTATCCAACGTTATACTTCGAGCGAGCCCCGATATTCATCGGGATAAACTCCGCGAGTCGAGAAGTTAATAATAAATTGTTCTCGACTTACGCTCGAACAATAAAAGTTTTGGAGAAAAGTGAATAGTTACCAAGGGTACCTTAAAGAAACAACTGAAGATTTATTCTTCCTTGATCATCGATCTGATAGACTTTAACTTTGACCTTTTGTCCTATTTTAACTACCTGACCCGGGTCACGGACGAATCCTTTCCCCATCTTTGAAACGTGTACCAGGCCGTCTTTACCCGGCAAAATCTCAACAAATGCCCCAAACGGCAGAATCCTTTTCACTTCGCCCTCAAACTCCTCACCAACTTGTACCTCCCGCGTTATATTTTCAATCATTTTTGCTGCTTCTTCAACTTTATTCTTATCCAGTCCGCTTATCTGTACTTTGCCGTCGTCGGTAACATTAATTTCCGTCTGGGTTTTGGCGATCAAACTTCGGATATTTTTTCCACCCGGCCCAATGATCTCACCGATCTTATCTTGTGGCGGAGTAAGAACGACAACCTTCGGGGCAAATTTTGAAATCTCACCTCTGGGTTTTGGTATGGTATTCAACATCGATTCTAATATGGTCAGTCTGGCTTTCCTGGCTTTTTCTAGAATTTCTTTAATCATCTCATCGGTCAAACCGTTTATTTTTACATCAAGCTGAATTCCCGTAATTCCCTTTTCTGTGCCAGCTACTTTAAAGTCCATATCGCCGGAAAAATCCTCAATCCCCATTATGTCTGTCAAAATTATGTAGTCCTTATCGGACTTAACTATTAAACCCATAGCTATTCCTGCAACCGGCGCTTTAATCGGAACCCCTGCATCCATAAGTGCTAAACTAGACCCACAGGCTGAAGCCATCGATGTTGAACCGTTTGATGAGAGAACTTCCGAAACGACCCTGATCGTGTAGGGAAAATCCTTGTCCGACGGCAAGACTGGCTCGATTGCTTTTTCAGCCAAAGCCCCGTGCCCTATCTCTCTTCTGGATGGAAATCCTACTCTGCCTGTCTCACCCACAGAATATGGGGGCATATAATAGTGATGGATATATCTTTTTGCTTCCTCTCCTTCCGGGCTTTCAATCAATTGTTCAAGATTAGGAGCGCCTAAAGTAACTATGGACATAACTTGCGTATCTCCTCTCTGAAATATAGCCGAACCATGGGTTCGAGGCAGTACAGAAACTTCCGAACTCAACTCCCTTATCTGTTCTGGGCTTCTGCCGTCTATTCTCTTTTTCGTTTTCTGGACTGATTCCCTAATTTTCTGTTTGCTTAAATAGTCAATAGCTTTAATAATCTCTTTTCTCTCAAATTCATTTTTGTATTTTTCTAAAACTTCGTTTACGACTACCTCAAGTGCCTCAACGTCGTCAAATTCTTTCTCGGCTTTTTTAAGAATCATTTCATTGATGTGCTTGTCATAATCTTTTTTCAACACTTTTACTATTTTATCTTCGACCAGTCCATCGTCAACAACTTCTTTCTGTACTCCCATTTGCTTCGCTAATTTCTCAATGAATTCGATAATTTTTCTGTTTTCATTTTTGGCAATCTCAATTCCCTCTACAACTACTCTTTCTGAAACTTCTTCGGCTTCTGCCTCTAACATAACCACTCTATCCTTTAAGGAAGAAACTACCATATCGATGACAGAATACTTTTCATCATCCTCTGTAGGATTAACTATCAAAGTACCTGCGCCGTTATTTTTGATGTAGCCTACTCTAATCGTACTCATTGGTCCTTCCCAAGGAATCGGAGATAAGTGTAAAGCTGCAGATGTGGCAATCGCCGACAAAATTTCAGGCGAGTTGACTCCGTCAACCGAAAGTAAGGTAATAATAATCTGAATTTCCTTTCTGTAGTTTTTAGGAAACAAAGGCCTTATTGACCTGTCAATTATTCTGGCCTTAAGAACTGCATCATCAGAAGGCCTACCTTCTCTTTTGACCCAGCGCGATCCCTTGATTTTCCCGCCGGCATACAATTTTTCAACATATTCCACTTGTAAAGGCAGATAGTCTATATCTTCGCGCTTGTTACCAGTTGTAACTGTAACCAATACGCAAGTCTCACCCAATCGAGCATAGACAGAGGTGGTTGCCTGTCTTGCTAACTTTCCTGTTTGCAAAGTGAGCTTTTGACCATTAATTTCAATGGAGTCTTCAAGAATGTTCATTTTTTTAGTCCCAGTTTTGAGATCAATTTTTTATATCTTTTTTCATCCAGTTTCTGTAGATAACTCAATATTCTTCGCCTTTTGGCAATAACTTTGAGAAGGCCACGGCGTGAATGGTTATCTTTTTTGTTAATCTCAAGATGTTCAGTTAGTTTTAAAATTTTGTGTGTGAGAAGAGCTACTTGAACTTCCGGAGAACCTGTATCACCTTTCTTTTGGGCAAATTCCTCGATTATCTTCTGCTTATCTTCTGGAAGTAAAACCTTACCGTCTGTTTTCGCCATAATTTGTCATTATAATAAACATAAGCGTCAGTTGCAAGAGTACTTATATGAAAATTCGGAGAAGAAAATTAAATTTTCAGCTGATTTTCATTTTTGTCTTGAGCTTTTTCATCGCACCTATTATCATTTTTATCCCTCCATCAAGTCTAATTATAGTTTCTGGGTTTATTTTTTTACTAAGCCTGCTCTGTTTTTTTATCTTTAAGCTCTTTTTTCAAAAAAAGATTTCTCTAATTGTTTCAATTTTCATTTTTCTTACTTTATTTCTACTCTCAATTGAACTTTTAGATCTTATCAACTTTACTCTTCTTTTAAGCCTTTTTGTAGGAATATTTACTCTTCTAAGGTAAAACTATCAGTATGCTCTAACTTCTTTTTTTAGATCATTTTGAAAAGAAATAAGGTACAATATTCTCCATGGCAAAGAAAAAATTCTATATCACTACAACGGCGCCTTATGTCAATGCTGATCCGCACATTGGGTTTGCTCTGGAACTGATCCAAGCGGATGCGTTAGCAAGATTTAAAAAACTTTTGGGTTATGAGGTGGCTTTTGGTTTTGGGACTGATGAACATGGGTTGAAAATTTACCGAAAAGCTCTTGAAGAGAAGAAAGATCCGCAAAAATACTGCGATGAGAATGCTAAAAAATTTGATTCTTTAAAAAAAACTTTGGAGTTGAGCAGTACTCATTTTATTCGAACCACAGACCTTAATCATGTAGCAGCCGCGCAAGAGCTCTGGAAACATTGTTATAGAAATGGAGATATCTACAAAAAAAACTATCGTATAAAATACTGTGTTGGCTGTGAACTTGAAAAAACCGACTCTGAATTGATCGAAGGTCGCTGCCCACTCCACCCCAACTTAGATATTGAATCTTATAAGGAAGAAAATTACTTTTTCCGCTTTTCAAAATATCAAAAAAAACTTTTGCAGTTTTATGAAAAAAATTCAGATTTTGTAATACCAAACCATAGATTTAACGAGATTAAATCATTTGTGAAAAAAGGGTTGCAGGATTTTAGTATTTCCCGCCTCAAAGAAAAAATGCCCTGGGGCGTAGATATTCCAAGTGATAAAGATCATGTCATGTATGTTTGGTTCGACGCTTTAGTTTTTTATATCTCCACTTTAGGTTGGCCAAAAAAGCAAGCCGAGTATAAAAAATGGTGGCCCGGGGTGCAGGTAGCCGGGAAAGACAATCTTCGCCAACAGTCAGCTATTTGGCAAGCCATGTTGATGTCAGCCGGTTTACCAAACTCCAAGCAGGTCTTTATTCATGGTTTCATAACATCAGAAGGTCAAAAAATTAGCAAAAGTTTGGGAAATGTTATAAATCCAGTTGCTTTGGTCAAACAATACGGCGCTGATGCAGTCAGATATTATCTTCTGAAAGAAATACCGCCTTCCGAAGATGGAGATTTTTCGCATAGGCGAATGAAGGAAATTTATGAGGCGGATCTTGCTAACGAACTAGGTAATCTTGTTTCCCGCCTATCAAATTTAGCAGAAAAAGATAATTTAACATTCAGCAATCAACAATCAACAATTAGCAATCAGTATGGAAATTTATTTGACTCCTTTCAATTCAATAAAATTCTTGAATCGATCTGGAAAGAAATAAAAGCCTTAAATAAATCAATTGACGACTCTGCCCCCTGGAGTAAGAAACCCGAAGAACGAAAAGATTTTTTACTTCAATCTATTAATAAATTAAAGTCAATTGGATTACAACTTCAGCCGTTTATTCCCGAAACGGCCGAAAAAATCATTGAAGCCACCCAAGGAAAAATCAAAAAAATCCAACCGCTATTCCCTAGATTGAGTTAATTTCTTGATTAACATTGTTTGTCATTCCTGCGAAAGCCAGGTGCCAGACGGTAACCTGGCGAAAGCAGGAATCCAGATTTAAATAGATTTCGCATCAAGCTTGCCCTCATGAAGATGAGGGGTGCGGAATAACAACAATTGTTTATGAAAAAAGTGGTCAAAAACTTTCACAAAAAAATTAAATCCAAAATTGATGGCTCAAAACATCGAAGAAAAATTTATTTTGGTCTAATTGCAATTTCTCTTCTCTTCATCATCTTAACAATCTACTTTTACATTTTTTATCAGCTTCCTTCTCCCTTGAGTCTCAAGGATTATAAAGTTTTTCCTTTATCTACTCATATACTCGACCGCAACGGTAAACTTTTGTATGAAATATTTAAAGACGAGAAACGAACTCTAATTAAAGTAAAAGAACTTCCGATCTACGTTAAGCAGGCGACAATTGCAACCGAAGACAAGAATTTTTATAAACATGGCGGGGTCTCCTTTGTCGGCGGAATACTTAGGGCAACAAAAGACACTATCTTAAAACGAAAACTCCAAGGTGGCTCGACCATCACGCAACAGCTTGTAAAAAGCGCGCTTTTGACTCCGGAGAGGACGGTGCGAAGAAAATTGAGAGAGATTGTCTTAGCTTACTGGACCGAAAGTATCTT
>CAYJQQ010000003.1:0-8733 GCA_964372285.1 uncultured Gammaproteobacteria bacterium
ATAATCAACAAAGTCTATCGTTTAGACCGTTATTAGGCTATCTTTCACTCCAGAGGTGTAAGAGGTGTAAGAATAAGGTTTTAATTATTTCGTTTTTCATTTTTAAAACGTATTTTTAAAAATATTCCCAGCATGATGACGCCCGTCAGCAGGATGGTGGATTTTATTGGTAGGACGAAGAATGAAGTTGTCGCGTAAAGACTTGGCGTACTTTCTCCAAAGGATATATTGGCAGACAATTTATAGCTTCCAAATAAAAATCCCGGCAGTGCAAACGAGTTTGATGTTTGATGTTGGAAGTTTGAAGTTATCATGATCTGCCTTTGTGATTGGCTAAGGACATTCTGAATTTTAATTTCATAGTTTTTCGAACGGAAAAAGGGTTCTCTTAAAGTAATTTCGCCACGCGGTTTAATCAAATTCTTTCCTTTATTCTCGAGCAAAAGTACAACAGGAATTTTTTCAAAACTATCGAAAAGATTTATTTTAAAGCCTAATGGGCTAAGTTTATTCTTCGCAACAACCTCAAACAAACTGATTTTGGGTTTAACCTCAACTTCTCCCTTCCGCGTCACTGTGATCAAAAGATTAGACCCTACAATGGCTTTAGCCCGAATATTGGATACTCCTTCTTGGACAGGAGGAGGCTGTGACTCTGACAGCAAAGTAAAATAGTAGTCTTTCTGGGCTATGCCTTGGGGGACAAACAAGATTAAGGAAAATTCCTGTGAATCGGAATTTTTTAGAAAGAAGGGTTCTTCCAGTTTAATAACTGCATTTTCTATCTCAAAACTGATGGGGCTTTGTGAAGAAGGCTTTAGGCTGATGTTACCTAGAGAATCCTTGGGTTCAAAAGGGAGAATTCTAATTTTTACAATCGATGGATCGCCCAGATTGACCAGCTTATATTTTATCTCGGTTGATTGGCCTGGTTTGATAACAACCTCATTTAGAGTAGGCGAAAGTGAAAAAGAGACTTGTTGAGCGCCGACTGGTGTAACATGTAGCAGATAACATGTAGCACAAGATAATAAGATAATAGTATTTTTTAAATAGTTTTTAATTTTACATGTTTTATGTTTCATGATTTATGTTTCATGATTTATGTTTTATGTTTTATGTTTTATTTAATAACCCGGTATGGCTAAAAAATCAAGAACCGTTTCATAGGTTCCTTCTGGTTGGTCTGGAGAAGGATTCAATTTAAAGGTTATTTTAATCTGACCTTCGGAGTTATTGGTTAAGATGGTAGCTGGGAACTCGCCCGTATTCTGATTGGGTATTGGCCGAAAATGAGTGTTATCTAGAGAAAAATCAAGATCAATGGTTTCTCCGGAGAAGTTTTTGAGGGGATACTCTTGGATTAAGCTTATACTGTAGTCTAAATTACCGGAAGTTGAGACTGTTAAGTCTGCCTCTCTGGGAGAATTAATCAGGCTTTGTGAAAGTGAAAAATGGAATGCACCATCTAACCCACGACTAATTATTACAACGCCACCTGATTTAAATCCTTCCAAGGCCTTCTCCCCGTATAGCGATCGGATAGTGTAGGCGGTTGGCCTATCCGGCTTTACGTCGATGTCTAATTTTTCAACGTCGAGTTTAAAACGGGGAGACTGGAGCTCGAGAGCATGCGAGTTGACAGTTAGTAGAAAGTAGTTAGCAGTTAGTAGAAAAAAGATAATGAATTTTTTTAGCATAAAGTAAGTATAAAGTATCTAGTATTTAGTATCTAGTTTTTTCGCTTTATGTAAGAATTCACAAGTCTTGACAGACAACTGTCATTCCTGCGAAACTTGTCCTCGCGAAAGCGGGGAGCAGGAATCTATATAGATTCCGTGTCAAGCACGGAATGACAAGGAGATGCACGTTTTGTCAAAGAGTGTGAAATCTTACCGCTTTATAGTTAAATCTTCATATTGTATACTTCACTTATGGATAAAAAAACTTTACCGGTGCCGACTTTTACGCGTGAGATTGTTGAAGAACTGAAAAAGGTTACCTGGCCCACAAGAAAAGAGACTATTCGATTGACACTTATTGTGATAGGAATATCCTTGATTACAGGATTGTATATAGGTATACTTGATGTTTTGTTGACCAAGGGATTAGAAATCTTGACCAAATTTCGTTAAATAAATACGAAATTCTAAATCCGAAATTCGAAACAATGTTCAAAATTCAAATGATCAAAATTCAAAACTAGAAGTTTAGAAAATTTGAATTTGGAAAAATTATAATTTGTTTCGGATTTCGATATTCGAATTTAGAGTTTTTAGTATGGATCAAAGACAAATCTCCCAAGAACAAAAGGAGGCTTTAAAAACAAATCAACCCGTGGACTCACGGGCTAAGTGGTATGTTATCCATGTCCAAACCGGCTACGAAGCGAGGGTAAAGACTGCGCTGGAGCAGCGGATAAAAAGCCTGGGAGTAGAAAATAAAATTTTTGACGTCATAATTCCGATGCGAGATATTGTAGTTGTGAAAAAGGGCAAGAAATCAAAGGTTAATGAGAAAGTTTTCCCCGGTTATGTTTTGATCAAGATGATTCTGGATGACGACTCGTGGCTTGTCGTAAGAACTACAGAAGGCGTAACCGGATTTGTGGGCGCAGGTCTAAAGCCTACGCCAATTTCGGACAGCGAGGTAAAAGCAATCATGAAGTTTGTCCAACAGGAGCAGCCTAAATTCAAGACGAAGTTTTCCATGGGTGAGGCTGTCAAGATAACCGAAGGGCCTTTCGCCGATTTCTTAGGAACGATTGACGCGATAGATGAAGAGAAGGGAAAAGTAAGAGTGCTCGTCTCAATTTTTGATAGAGAGACACCGGTCGAACTTGATTTTCTACAAGTAGCAAAGTTATAAATTCCAAATCCCAATCAACAAGTAGTCCAAACAATATTCAAATTACAATTACCAAATAATCAAAGAGTTTTTGAGATTTGAGAATTGAATTTTGAAAATTATTTGTATCTTGTTAGTTGGAAATTGGAACTTTTTAGAAATATGGCAAAGAAAATAAAGACAGTAATTAAGTTAAATCTTCCGGCTGGGGTTGCTACACCGGCGCCTCCGGTTGGGCCGGCATTGGGCCAACATGGTGTGCCGATCATGAATTTTATTAAAGAATATAATGACAGGACTTCAAAGCTGAAGGGGCAGGTGATTCCGGCTGTTATTACAGTTTACGAAGATAGAAGTTTTGCATTTATTACCAAACTTCCGCCGGTTGCGGCAATGATCAAGAAAAAAATATCACTGGCTAAAGGATCGGGAAAGCCGAATACCGAGAAGGTGGGAAAGTTGACAAAAATACAGGTTGAGGAGATTGCCAAAGAAAAACTTAACGATCTGAATACGGATAATTTAGAGCAGGCGAACAAGATAGTGATGGGAACAGCAAGAAGTATGGGAGTGGACGTGGAAGTTTAAAGCACGCAAATTACACCGATTAAAAACAGATTGCACAGATCTGTGAAATCTGTGTTTTTATAATTTCTATCTGTGATATTTGTGATTGTATGGGAAAAATTAGAACTAGAATCATTGGACTGGAAGATGTCGAGAAAAAACAAAAGCAAGAGCAAAAGAGACGTTCGGCTGAAAAAAAACACGACAAGGTTAAGATAAGAGCTCAAGGCCTAAAGGGCGGCGAGCGTCTGATGCTGATTGAGGTAGGAGACGAGGCTGTAGCGAAGATGGAAAAAGCCAAGAAAATATTAGAATCCGCCCCAGCTAAAGCTACGCCGGACAAGGCGGAAAAGAAGAAAAAAGTAAAAGCGCATGTTTACGGTGAAAAATATAAAAAAGCAAAAAAAGAAATAGAAAAATTTTATTCTTCGAGCCGAGTCAAGAATCCCGATGCTAATCAGGACCGACCAGCCAACGCTTCCGCTTCGACAGTCAGGCAGTCTGGAACGATAAGTTTGGAAGACGCTATCAAACTTCTTAAAAAAATCAAATACGCCAAGTTTGACGAGTCAGTTGAGCTTCATCTAAATGTTGATAAAGAAGGATTAAAATGTGAAGTTGAGTTACCCCACTCAACCGGAAAAACTACTCGGGTGAAAATCGTGGACGACAAACTTCTTGATGAATTTGATAAAGGGAGATTTGATTTCGACCACGCTGAACGTGGTTTTGATGTTTTGATTACTCATCCCCAGTATATGTCTAGACTGGCAGGATTTGCTAAAGTTCTTGGGCCAAAGGGATTGATGCCTAACCCGAAAGCCGGCACTATTTCAGAAAAACCAGAGGAGATTGCAAAAAATTTTTCCAAAGGAGCCATCCGCTGGAAAACAGAAGCCAAAGCTCCTCTTATTCACCAGATGATCGGCAAGATTTCTCTCCAAGATGAAGCCCTAATTGATAACGCATCGGCATTTTTATCGTCGGTTGGTATTAATCATATTCAATCAGCTTACCTTAAAAGCAGTATGAGCCCAAGTATTAAAATAAACGTTGAGAAGATTTAAATCTTAAATCTCCTTCTTGCCATCATGATGATGAGATCGGCTGCGTCTTCTATTCCAAGGTAGCGACCTGTACGGATTACCAGGTCGTAATGATGGGCTTTTCTTATATCGTGATTGTAGAGTGCTTTTTCAAACTCGTATCTTTTTCTGTCAGACTCTTCAATTCGTTTTATAGCTTGAGATCTGGTTAAATGTTCATATTCCATCTCCCATTTAATGCGTTGGTCCATTTCACAGATAATCCTAACCTTCAGCGCCTGGGGAAAAAGGTAATGGGCACCCCGTCCAACAATGATGACATAGCCTCTACGGCCTATCGTAGTAAGTATCTTGACTAAGTGTTTGTAATAATTTGAGAGAGAGAGGTATTTTTTTCCAAAAAGGTCTGCGATGATTTCCTCTATTGATGGAACTCTGATTTCGTCGATTTCTTTTATGAGTTTTTTCTCAAGATGGGTCTCTTTGGCTATCTGATCAATAATTTCTCGATGGAATAGCTTCCAGGGCTGGCCTAGTTTTTTTGCTACTAGAACGGCAATAGGCCTTCCACCGGATCCCATTTCGCGTGAAATTGTAATAATGGGCAGTTTTTCTTGAGTTGGGTTTACTCGCTTTCTATTGGTCAGAAAGGCCAAAGAAATATTTTTGTTGATAAGCGCAAAGAGCCTTTTCATGGATTAATAGACTATTTCAAAATCTCGCCCGAAACAGATAGCTTCGCATTAATTTTGAACACAGTTCTATCCATATTCTACTTTTGATCTAGGAAAAATCAAGTGGGAAAATATAGATTATCAAGGTAGCAAAATCTTAGGCAGTTAGGCTGACTGTTTGCCCCGCTCTTTTCGTAGTTTATCCAGTAAAGCTTTACCAATGAATTGACCAATTAAGACAAAACATCTCACAAGGGGATCTAATAAATCGTCAGGATTATTTTTACCTTGAGTTAAATATAAATAAGCTTGTTCAGCAGTTCCTTCGTAAGGCGGTATTTCTTCAGGAGCTAGTTTTTCATCTACATGTTTGTAATTATCGATATGCCATTGAGGCTTTTGAATAGGTCTATCTGGTGATCTATTCGAACTTCCTTCCATTTCAAGTACTTTTTTTCTTTTTTAAATAATAAATTAGGAGAAGTGTAGGGACCAAAATTACAGAATATACTGTAAGCCAGATAACGGCTGTCCCCAACTTTCTTAGTTGGGTGAGGAGCGATCGTGTGGCTTGCTTTAAGATCACTGCCGGCCTCCAGGTTTCGGATGGAGCATAAGGTAAGGCTAGTTCATCAGTAGAAAGATAAATTGTCAGTTTAGCCATCTGGGCGTTTTTTTCTAAGTAGATTTGTTGGCCTTTAACAGCGTCTATCTGGGATTGTAAGCTGATGATTTGTTGTTGCACGTTTAGAATATCTTGGATTTCGGTTGCCTTTTCAAAGATTTCTTCAAACTTAGCCTTGGTCTTTTCTAAGGTTTCTAATCGACCTTGGTTGTCGACGTACTCGTCGGTTACATCCTGTCCGGATAAATTTTCGGAGATGACTTTTACCGCCAAACCGCGATAGACCTCAAGAGCATTTTGCAGCCTATCCGAAGGCAAGCGAACGATCACTGTTGCCGTTGGGGCGTCTTGCGGATTGCTTAAATTGCTATTAACCATGTATCCCCCTAGGTTTTCGGCGGTTTGAATGATCTGCTTTTGAGCTTCAACGACGCTATTAACCAGCAACGAAAGATATGATTCGCTTATCACTTTTCGGTTGGCCACGCCAGTGGTCGGCGGAGCTTCCTGGGGAGGCGGCATCATATCTGATACCATGCTTCCGATACTTCTAGATCTAAAATCTAATGATTGAGGTTCAGCTCCCATTTCGGGATATTTAGGCGAGGTTAATCTAAGAGATTGATAAGAAGATAAATATTTTGAGAGTAAAAAGTAAGCGACTATTAGAAGTAAGATGAAAGTTGACTTGTTATTTTTAATCCAGCCAAAAATTTTGCTCATAGAATAACCTTAATATTTTTTACTACATAAGTCAAGCCATGATATGATATTGTAACTATTCGCACTACTTGACAGAGAATCTGTCATGCTGAACTTGATTCAGCATCTGTCATTCCTGACTTGCCTCTTGTCATGCTGAACTTGATTCAGCATCTGTCATTCCTGACTTGATCAGGAATCCAGATTTAAATAGATTTCCCTAAAATGATATATTTTTGTCAAAGACCGTAAACTCTTAGCAAAATTTCTCTATTTCAAGGATTTGAAATCCTCAAAACTTGACTATTTCAAGGATTGTGGTAGACTGAAATCATGAAATTTCAGCGTATATACCATAATCTTGATAAGCATCTTAATCCAAACAAGGTGCTTATCCTCTATGGCCCCCGTCAGGTGGGTAAAACGACACTTCTTACCGACTATCTTGGCCGCACAAAGCTTACTTATAAATTGGACTCGGGAGAAAATATCAAAGTACAGCATCTTTTGAGTTCGCAAGATTTTGACCAGATCATCCCTTATATTTCACGCTACCAGCTTTATGCAATTGATGAAGCCCAGAATGTGCCCAATATCGGACTAGGCCTGAAAATCATCGCCGATCACATCCCTGGTATAAAAGTCATTGCAACTGGCTCTTCCTCCTTTGACCTTTCGGGCCAAATCGGCGAGCCTCTTGTTGGTCGAGCCAAAACTCTCGTCCTTTATCCTGTATCTCAATATGAACTTAACTCACTATATTCACCCTATGAACTAAAACAAAAACTACTTCCTGAAATCCTAATTTATGGCTCGTATCCGTCAGTGCTCTCTGCGCCTCTTTACGAAAAATCTCAACTCCTTGAAACTATCGTGACGTCATATCTTTTTAAAGACATTCTTTCATTGGAACGGGTTAAAGGCTCAAAAGTGTTATTTGACCTTGTGAAACTGATCGCATTCCAGGTGGGAAATGAAGTCTCACTCACGGAAATTGGCAGTCAGCTTGGGCTCGAATACAAGACTGTTGCGCGCTATTTAGATCTTTTGGAAAAATCGTTCATTATCTCCAATCTGCCCGGCTACTCGCGCAATCTTCGCTCAGAAGTGAGTAAAAAAAGCAAATATTATTTTTTAGACAATGGAGTGAGAAATGCCGTGATTTCCAATTTTAATTCGCTAGACATGCGAAATGACATTGGTCAACTCTGGGAAAATTTTCTAGTCAGCGAACGAATTAAATTCCAAAAATACAAGCCGCTTTTTGCCAATAATTACTTTTGGCGCACGTGGGAAGGACAGGAGATTGACTTTATCGAAGAGCGCGAAGGGAAATTGTTTGCTTATGAATTTAAGTATTCGGTAAAAGCCAAGACCCGGCAACCCAAACTTTTTCTATCTACCTATCGAGAGTCATCTTACTCGATAATTAATTCTGAAAACTACCACGATTTTGTCAGCTGAAAAGGGTGATAAAATGTTATCATTAAAAGAATGAATACCTCACCTGATAGATACGGAGAGTTTTAGCAGGATATTAGACAAACTTTTGGATATTTTGTATTTGACAAATACAAAATATCGGATAAAATGTATTTATGACCATAATCCGTGACGTTACTCTAAAAGCTAAGAAATATTTGGATAGCGACCAAATTCTTCTTTTTATCGGCGCCAGACAAGCTGGGAAGACGACGATTTTAAGACAGCTTCAGGAAATAGTCAACAAAGATACAAGGCGTATTTTTTTTATCAATTTGGAAGATTTAGACATTCTAGGGCTTTTAGATGAGTCGCCAAAAAACATCTTCAAAATCGTGCCTATTGATCTCAAAAAAGTTAACACACTAATTATTGACGAGATCCAATATCTGAAAAATCCGAACAACTTCTTAAAGTATATCTATGATGAATTCAGAGAAAAAATTAAAATTATAGCCTCCGGATCATCGGCTTTTTATGTGGATCGAAGTTTTAAAGACTCGCTGGTTGGAAGAAAAAAAATCTTTAATGTCTTTACGCTTTCTTTCCGCGAATTTTTGCGGTTTAAAAAAGAAGAGATGCTGGCAGAAAAAAAATTCAGCGATCTTACTTTACTGGAAAAAGAAAAAATTAATCTATATCTTTTGGAATTTATGACCTATGGGGCGTATCCACGCGTAGTGTTGGCAGAGCTTGAGGATAAGGAGGACGTTCTCAACGATATCCTCTATTCATATATTAAAAAAGACATTTTTGAGCTGTATAACAATGGAAATAATATTTATACCTG
>CAYJQQ010000003.1:8743-20347 GCA_964372285.1 uncultured Gammaproteobacteria bacterium
AGTCAGGCGTTAGAAGCGATGAGATATTTTACAGATTGCTAAAACTTTTATCACAACAGGTTGGCAGTCTGGTTAACGTCTCGGAGTTAGCCAATATACTTGGAGTATCAAAAACAGCCGTAGATAACTACCTATATGTGATGCAGAAGTCTTTTCATATACAACTTATCAGACCTTTTTACAAAAATATACGCAAGGAGATTACTAAGATGCCAAAAGTCTTTTTTTATGATTTGGGAGTGAGAAATGCATTGCTGAACAATTTTGAGAATTTTGAGTTTAGGACAGATAAGGGATCGCTTCTTGAGAATCTGTTTTTCCGCGCATTGCTTGAGAAATATCAGATTGAACATGTAAGATTTTGGCGCAGTCTAAATGTTGCCGAAGTTGATTTTGTAGTTGACGATTTGGCCTTCGAGATTAAAACGAGTAAAAAGACAACGAAACAATCAAAATATAAATCTTTTAATAAAAAATTTCCCAATATAAAATTTAATATTCTTGATCAAGAAGATATAATAGCCAATTATTTATGAATTGAAGAGCAAATATGTCATCACAACAGGACTCTTATAAAGATTTCTGGCAGTATCTCTCTCAACCGCAAAGAGATCTGATTTTGGAAGGTCAGTATTTGATGAATGATGTTTTAAAGCATAATGCCTATCACTTCAAAGACTACTCATTTTTGGTTTTTCCTTTTGCCAAAGCCTACGAAGGTTTTTTAAAACAGCTTTTCAAGGAGGTAAAATTTATCTCTCATCTCGACTATATCTCTGACCACCTTCGCCTGGGCAAACTTATGTCTCCGAATCTTGAGGTCAAACTGGGAGATAGATCCCTCTATAAAAAAATGCGAGAAAGTGTAACTGTTGAGTTTGCCGAGATGGTTTGGCAGACCTGGAAGTTAGGACGCAATCAGATTTTTCATTATTTTCCCCATAACACCAAGGCGATAAGCTTAGACGAGGCCGATAAAATTATCGGTCAGATTATTTTGACTATGGAAGAGGCATATATAAAATTAAAAGTTAAATGATCCTACGAAATTACGAATAAATTACGAATATACGAATTCGTAAATTCGTAAAGATTTGTAGATTCGTAGTAATTGGAATTTTTATGAAAGGACTGACAACTTAAGAGGTAGAGCAATTTCTAAATGAATACGGACCCAATATCATTATAGAGCAAAAGGAAAAGGCAATCGTACTAAAATTTCTTGAACAATTTAATAACTTCTTAACATTGCCTCTGGTTCTAGCCGCGATTCTTTCCTTTTTTGTGGGAGAAACGGTTGGCGGAATACTTATTTTGGCAATAGTTTTTTTTGGATGACGTTTTTGGACTTTATCAATCTTTCCGAAGCTCTTTGCTTAATAGTCGGTCTTTTAATCGGCATACCCAATCTGTTTTACGCAATCCAGCTATTGTATATAAATCTAGTTACTGATGGAGTCCCGGCTTTGGCTCTGGCTTTTTCCCCGCGTGAAGAAAACCTTATGAGAAAACCACCACAGAAGGAGCTTGAACTTTTGTCTCCGTTTGGGAAAAAGTGCATTTTTACAGTAGGGTTTTTGGCAACTGTGATCGTCATTTCGTCTTATTTTATATTTAAAGACGGGTTGCAGTTTCGCCGAACTGCGGCTTTTTCGGTGTTAGCTCTTATTCAGTCGTTTATTTTTGTCGACCTTTGGTTGTCACATCAGTCGCTACGAAGACATATCAAAAAGTTTATTTCGGCGGTATTTTTCATGGCTTTCTTAGTCCCTTTTATCATTCAATATGTCATCGTGAAGACTCCTTCTTTAGCTCAAGTATTTCATGCAGAGACAGTCTCAACAGGTAATTATCTTGCTTTCATCTTTTTAGCTTCCACCTAAGGCGCTAAGATAATTTTAAACGCCAGGAAGAAGTGGAGTAAGAGATTGGGGTAGTTGAGCGTTGCCCAATCCATCAAGATGTACGCCAATCAAGCGTATAGCCGCAACCAGAGGGGGTCTTCTATGGTCATAGCGGACATTAGTAGTATGTGAGTATTGAGCGCCTTGGCTCTGACTTTTTTCTATATTAACTTGAGAGAATTGAAGCCTTGGTGGTGGTATATTGGAAGAGGGGCTGGGGAAAACTGTCCTACTTGGTGGTTGGAAAGATTTGTCATGTGGATCATCTAAAAATCTAAAATCTAGTTTTACCTGATCGTCTGGCCTAATTGTATTGATTATGGCTTGAGCGTCGATTTCTTCGAAACGGAGGAGTTCTTTGGGTTTTGATTCTTGACTTTTATTTTAGATGCATTATAATGTATCTAAAATATGGATCTAGAACCATTGGTAAGAGATCAAAATCCCTGGTGGATTGATTCCAAATACTTTCCTAGAGAAAGAAGTTGGTATCATAGACCCTTTTATCAAGAAATAGTTGAATCACTTGGCAGAAATTTGATCGTTAGTCTTACAGGTTTACGAAGAGTCGGTAAAAGCACCCTCATAAAACAAGTCATAGGTGATTTACTCTCCAAGTATGCCTCTCAACACGTCTTTTATTTTTCCTTTGATGGATCAGTCGTAAAAAACGAGTCAGAAACTCTAAGGAAGATCTTGAATATCTATTCAACAAATACTCTTAAAAAACCACTGGCACATATATCTGGAAACATATTTGTTTTTTTTGATGAAATTCAAATCATACCAAACTGGCAGGATGTAATAAAAACCTATTATGATTTAAATCCTCATCTCAAATTTATTATAAGCGGTTCATCAGCGCTTTTTATTAGTCGAAAATCAACCGAGAGTTTAGCTGGAAGATTAAAAGAAATTCTTATTCCACCTTTATCTTTTTTAGATTATCTCAATCTAAATAAGGAAACAAACAAAATTATATCTGATGTTGGTCTAAAGAAGTACAGTTCATTTTTTCCTGAATATCTAAATGTTTTTTTTGAGATGTATCTTGAAGTGGGGCAATTCCCTCAACCAGTAAGAGAAAATTTTACTAAGAAAGAGACGCAAGAGTATTTAAAGACAGTTGAAGATAAAATTATAGATATTGATCTACCGAGAACTTTTCCAGTCAAAAGATCTGATATTCTAAAGATTATTTTTAACTATTTCAAACAATCATCAGGAGCTTTGTTGTCATATGAAAATTTAACGAATGATTTAGGAGTCGACATCCGAACAACCATAAAATATATAGACTGGCTTAGGAGGGCTTTTTTAGTAGATTCATGCCTCAACGTGACAAAAAAGGTAGTCAAAGCAAGCCGAACTGCAAAAAAATTTTACCTTACGTCTCCTAATTTCGCTCAAAACCTCTCGATGGGGCAAAAGGTGGAAACATACATCTTTAACTTTTTGAAAAATCTTGGTTTAAATACAGAATTTTTTCGTATTAAAAATAAGGAGATCGATTTTATTCTTACGACTGGTACTGGTAAAAAAATTCCTCTTGAGGTCAAGTATCAAGAGAATGTGGAAAAAAGCGACGAGGAAAATCTTATAAATTTTATTTTACAAAATAGATCTCCGTATGCTTTTTTAATCACAAAAAATAAACAAAACGTAGCAAAGAAAGTTGGTAAAACACTACTTTATTATATTCCAGCTGCAAAAATAGAAACCATAAATCAAAATGCCTTTCTGCAAAAGTTCAGCTAGTTATGGTTTTTTTGACGGCATTTACAATTGCTTCTGAATCGATTTCTTCATAGTGGAGGAGCTCATGGGGAGAACCGGAGCGGGGGAGCTTATTCACCGAAAGGTGAATAAAATTTCTAATTGACCTAATTTCTAATTGACCTAATTTTTTTGACTTTAAATCATTGGGATTTGGGATTTGATTGGTTATTGGGATTTGGGATTGGGAAATTAAGGCTGATAATACTGCTTCTCCAATTCCACCGTAAGGATAATGGTCTTCAACGACGATGACTTTTTTAATTATCATGGATAATTGTTGGATGGTTACATGGTCAATTGGTTTGACCGAGTAGAGGTCGACTACGCATATTGAAATTTGCTCTTTTTTCAACTCTTCATAAGCTTTCAATGCTTCGTGAACTGTAATGCCAGCTGTGAAAACTACAGCGACGTCGGAGGGGCTTTGGCGAAGAATTTTCGACCCCCCGATTTCGAATTTTTCGTCGGGATTATAAATCACCGGTGTTTTTTCTCGGGTAGTTCGAAGATAAAATATTCCTGGGTTTTTTACCATAATTTGAGTGAGTTTAAGGCTAGAGACTGCATCACAAGGATAGAAAACAACACAATTTTGAATGCTTCTCATCATTGATAAATCCTCCAAAGCCATTTGAGATGGACCGTCGGAGCCGATTGAAACTCCAGCATGTGAACCGACTATTTTTAGGTTTGGCATATTACCATCTTGATCCCACGTGGAACCGAGATGGTATGTGTCTGGAGAGTATTGAGACATTCGAATTTGGTCGAATGAACGAGTTAAAAATGCTGCAAAAGTTGAGACAAATGGAATAAATGCCTGTTTTGAAAATCCCAAAGCCGTTGAGACCATATTTTGTTCGGCTATAAACATCTCAAAGTAGCGTTCAGGAAATTTTTTGGCAAATTTTTCAGAGTAGGTAGAGTTGGAGACTTCGGCGTCAAGGACGACGATTCGAGGATCGGTTTCTCCTAACGCCACTAGAGTGTCGCCGAAGGCTTGGCGAGTAGCTACAAGATCGTGTAACATGTAACTTGTAACATGCAACATTTTTTCATTTTGTTTTTGATTTTGAATTTGGGATTTGAGATTTGATTGGAAATTGTCACGCCGAGCGGGATCCAGCTTCGAGGGAGAAATTTGAAATTGGATATTTGGAGCCTTGATTTGTCCTCTAACATTAAGGTCAACTTCACCAAGCTCTTTCAACGCTTCCTGCAATTGTTCTTTAGGTACTGCTTTTCCGTGCCAGCCGTTTTTGTCTTCCAAAAAGGAGACACCCTTGCCTTTGATGGTTTTGGCGAGGATCATGGTTGGTTTATCGGAAGAATTCAGAAGAGATCGGTGTATCGGAATAGATCGGATATCAGATACATCAGATAAACCCGATAAATCTGATTTGTCCGCTATATCCGAAGTTTCTGGTATCTGATTTTCTCTGATGGCTGCTGATCTCTTCTGATTTATCTGATTAAAAGCATTATAAATTTTTTCTAGATCATGCCCGTTATCGACCACGATTGTTTCCCAGCCAAAGGCTTCGGCGCGTTTTGCATAGGTTTGCAGATCCCAGCCCAACATTGTTTCACCCCGCTGACCTAGACGGTTGACGTCAACTATTGCAATCAGATTGTTTAGTTTGTAGTAGGAAGCAATCTGCATTGCTTCCCAGACTTGGCCTTCGGCCATCTCGGAGTCTCCAAGCAAGACCCAGACCTTAGGTAAATGTGTGTTAAAATTGTCTTTGATGAGATTTTCTTTGAAATCTTGGTTAAGAGTATTATCGGGATTATTTACAAACTTATCAGCCGGTTGGTTTGGGTCAGTTTTGATCTTACCCAATACATTATTGGCAGAGGCTCCTAATAAATTTCTATTATTGACTTCCAACCTATCTTTGGGTATAGTATCAATATTGTTAGCTGTTTTTTTTGATGACAAATCTAGATGATAAACTGGGCCGATATTAATATTAAAATTGCTATTTTTTATGCTCTGTTTTTGATAGTCATTCTTCTTATTTACATAGCTTTTTTTAAGCATAGGGTTGATAAAAAACCTTCTCGCAGACAATCTCATACCTAAAGCCATCCCTATACCAACCGACAGTCCTTGCCCCAAAGATCCAGTCGCCACATCAATGTATTTAAATCTTGGAGTCGGGTGTCCTTCGAGTCTTGAACCGAATTTTCGTAAAGTCATTAATTCGTCATAAGAGATTGCGCCGGCAGCATGATACAGCGAGTAGAGAAGAGGCGAGGCGTGGCCTTTGGAAATGATAGTGCGATCATTAGCAGCATTTTCAGGGTTTTCGAGGTCATATCTTAAGAATCCTCCAAAGAAAAGAGTTGTCATAAGTTCAACTGCCGATAGAGACGAAGTTGGATGACCTGATCCGGCAGCAGTTGTTGAAGTAAGAATATCATAGCGAATAAGTCGGCAGAGTTTTTGGATTTTAGCAAAATCAGGCATAGGATAAGTTTAACACAAAATCTCACTTTAAGTTATTTCAGAATTTAAATTTACTATTTGGTCTTAGATATTCGAGATTATTAAAATACCCCTTGACCCCGCTAGAACTCTTACTTGCTCGCATGGTTTACATCCACGCCTCGCAAGGGCGAGTCTACAGGGTTTGCGGGGTATTTTTATTAGGAATAAAATACCCCTTGACAAATGCTATAGGATATGTATATGATGATAATATTGATGAATTTTTCTTTAAAAGTTTTAAAAATTTAAGTTGAAGGATCCGATTATAAGTTACCCATGAACCAGATCTGCCTTCGGCAGAACGGTTCAGGGTTTAGAACTATAAGATATATGAAAACGGGCGAAACAATTCTTATAGTCCACCACCTGCCGAAAGATTTTCGAAACGAGCCAGCAGGCGGGTTGGGAGGATAAAGAGCTAGAAGATGGAAGATAGAAGTTGGGAGCTAGAAAAAAACTCCAACTTTACACGCAGCCGAGTCCGGAGAACTTATCGAAGGGCTCGGTGCGTTTTTTTTTGCGCCTATTTTTTTTAACTCTTAAATAAAATATAAAATTCATCTTTATTCTACATCATAGCTTGATATTTGTTTCTAAAATACTTGGGACTTTTAAGACAATCTAAAAGTTATTCCACCTTTGCGAAATACCTCGATCGTCAGATCAAGGATCAAAGCGAAGAAATTTTCGCTTCGGCGGATTTCAACTCCGACCAAGCGTTAGCTTAAGATTCCCTGATCGTAAGATCATAAGATCAGGGAGTTTCAATTTTGTAGTAAATAATTCACAGACATTGACTTCGATTAAGTGTTTAATCGAAATCTAGTTAAAAAAGGTTGTTAAAGTAAAAGAAATTAACTTGGCTAATTTTTTAAGTTTCTAATGTAGATGTATCTCCAAGCGGTTGGCCGAGTTCTTGTGCTTTTAGAACTCTTCTCATAATCTTCCCGCTGCGGGTTTTGGGCAGTTGGTTGACAAATTCGATCTCGTCAGGAGTGGCGATGGGGCCAATCATGTTGCGGACATGTTTTTTAAGTTCGTCTTTGAGCAGATCGGTAGGTTTATTTCCGACTCTTAAAATGACAAAAGCCTTGATTGATTCTCCCTTAACTTCATGAGGTTTACCTATAACAGCTGTTTCTGCAACAGCCGGATGGGAAACAAAGGCAGATTCCAGCTCTGCGCTTCCTAGCCTGTGACCGGAAACTTTGATGACATCGTCATTTCTTCCGATTATCCAGAAGTATCCATCTTCATCTTTTTTGGCACTGTCTCCTGTAAAGTAAAGAAAGTCGGAAAATTTTGACGGTTGATGATTGATAGTAGAAGGTGGATTTTGAGGATCGAGGTTAGAAGATTGATTTTTTTCTATTCTCAATCTTCCATTTTCATTATCCATCTTCGATTTTCCATCATCTATCGTCTGTTTTTCGATCTTTATTTTCTCAAAATATGTTTCTCTATATTTCTGTTGGTTGTTATAGACGTCAAGAAGCATAGCTGGCCAGGGTTTTTTAATGACGAGGTATCCTTGAGTATTTACTGGCACAGAGTTTCCTTTATCATCGACAATATCCGCTTCAACCCCAAAAAAAGGCTTAAAGCAGCTGCCGGGTTTAAGGCGAGTAGATGGGATAGGTGTGAGCATGAACATGCCTGTCTCGGTCTGCCACCAAGTGTCCATGATTGGACAGCGTTCATTTCCGATTGTTTTGTAATACCACATCCAAGCTTCGGGATTGATTGGTTCGCCGACAGTCCCTAAGATTTGGAGCGAAGAAAGATCATATTTATTTGGTATTTCATCGCCTAAGCGCATCAGAGCTCTTATTGCAGTCGGGGCAGTATAGAATTTGCTAATTTTGTATTTTTGGATTAGTTCCCACCAGATTCCTGGGTGAGGATAGTCAGGGGTTCCTTCGTAGACGAAAGTCGTGGCTCCATTCATAAGCGGCGAGTAGACGATATAGCTGTGACCGGTGATCCAGCCAGCGTCGGCGGTACAGAACCAAATATCGTCGTAGTTTGACGATGGAGGATGGAGAATAGAAGATGGATTTTGAATATTGAGGGTAGAAGATTGATTTTTTTCTATCTTCAAATTTCTATCTTCATTATCTACCTTCGACCTTCCATCATCTATCGTCTGATTTGAATTTAAATTAAATACCCACTTCAAAGTAATATATGTTCCCACCATATAACCTCCGTGGGAGTGGAGGACACCTTTTGGTTTTCCCGTGCTGTTATGAACGACTATACCATTAGCAATATAGTTATGATTATTATTTACCGTTAGATCATAAACATAGTCATCATCGTTTTCCTCCATAGAGATATCTTTTATTTCAAAAAAACCAATATCAGTTAATCTATCAAGTTTTTCTAACTTCCCTAAAATACTTGATATTATTTCTAATTTTTCACTTCTTATTTTTTTTAAATATGGCAGTATTTGGCTATAGAATAACGAAAGTGACTTTTGCCCTACTCTCGGTTTATTAGCATGGATATATAGATGTACTGTATGTTTTGATTTTCCAGAAATATCAACCAAATTTTTATTCGTAATTTTTAAGACGTCAATAATTTCTCTTATTTCTTTTACATTTCGAAAATCGATCTTTGCTATTTGACGATAAAGTTTTTGAATGTAGTTTATAATTTCAGGCAATTTTTGCTTAGAGACTCTTCTTTTAGTATAGATATAAGAATCGCCAAATATTTTACGCAACTCTTTCTTGTCAAGGCGGATAGTATTTCTTAGCATTCGCAAAAGTGAGTTTATGGGAAGAAAATGAATATTTGTTCTTAATGGTCTATTTTTTATCTTAGCCATGAGTTGCTGGAGTTTGGCCTTTTTATTCTTAGAAGAAAAATTTATCTTTGACTGAAAGAGGACGTGCGATTGTCTATCGGTAATTCTTAATTCATAGACTTGAGTTTGGTAATTTTTTTTGGCAAAATGAGTTTTTCTTAATTCTTCTTGGAAGTTTGTGATAATGCCAAATCTTAATAACAGAAGTTGAAGTTTTTGAATAAGTATTTTACTTGTAGAGACGATCTTTATGGATGGTGATTCTAAGGTGATCGAGCCTTCGGCGTCAAATAATCCTCTTATGAATGCAGCAACCACCTCACTCGGGCTTTTTTGAATTATAACGGGTATATCTCGCTGGTTGCTTTTACTAAATAACTCTGGAAAGTGCTGTTTGAAATAGGAAGCAAGATAGACGCTGTGGATTATTAAACGTTGACGGTCATAAGTTTTAATAGAGGATCTAAGCCCTATTTTTTCGACAAGCTTTTTATAAAACTCTAGATTATCTTTATCTTTGTCGGTGGCTTCTATACAACTTTTTTTTAGATTGCCGTCGCCTAAATAATAACCTAATAATTGAGCAAAATCACAAGAGAGGTATTCAGGCAGTTTAGGAATATTAGAAGGATATCTAGTTGATTTTTCTGGATTAAAATCAATCTTTGAGGTGGGCAGTGCTTGATTTTGACCGTCAGTAGTTATTTTTATAGCCGCCATTATCTGATTCCCAACTTTAAGAGCCCTAGCTTCTTTTTCGACAATTTCTCCATCGTCTTGGAGCATAAAAAAAGGATGATTTTTCGTAAATAATCCGTAAGATAACGCTGTTTTAATTTTTAAAAGTTCAGGCTCATCTGGATACTTGTATCTATCGGTTATTTTTTCTTGTTGATATTCTAAAGTCTTAGTATTGATATTGATTACTTTACTGCCTCCTTTTTCAACCAGATCGGATATTTTTTTTATTTCACCGCTTGCCAATTGGATAAGAGTGTCTTTATGACAACAACCTGAAGTATAAAGAAGAAAGAGAGGGTCGGTTGCTTCCATAATTTCGGTTGAACAGATGGTGTCGGCTTTGGCCATTAGGTCGTGATACCAATGGTAGTGTGGAGAATTTGACGATAGAGGGTTGAGGCTAGAAGATTGATCTTGAGTATCGAGGATAGAAGATTGATTTTTTTCTATCTTCCATGTTCTATCTTCATTATCTAGCTTCGACCTTCCGTCATCCATCGTCTGTTTTTCCTTAATTCTTTTAATTACAATCACATGCTCGACGCTTTCAATATCTTTAATCGCCTCATCAACGGTTTTTTTGGATTCGAGGATTTTGTCTTTATAGGGGTAGCGGTCGGTAGTGATGACCAGCTTTGCTTGGGCGTCTTGGATACGATTTTTTAGGGCATCGGCAGAGAAGCCGGAAAATACTACCGAATGGATAGCGCCAATTTTGGCACAAGCAAGCATGGCGATGAACTGTTCGGGAATTCTTGGAAGATAGATGCTGACCCGATCTCCTTTTTTGATTCCTAAAGATTTTAAAACATTGGCAAATTTACAGACTTGCAGATTAAGCTCGCCATAAGTGAATGCTCTTACGGGTCCGCTCTTGCCAGATGTGGCTTCGGCTGGGGAGGGTTGGCCAACCCAGATGTAGGCGAGTTTATCTTTGGTTGGAGTTTTTTGCTGGCGGTCTAGAGCATTATAAACAATGTTGCATTGTCCCCCGACAAACCAGCGAGCGTAGGGATAGTGCCAATCCAACAGTTTGTTCCAAGGTTTAAACCATAAGAGCTCATGGGCAATATTTTCCCAGAAAGCCTCTGGGTCCTGCTTGACTTCTTGATAAAGTTTTTCGTAGTCCTTAACGTAGGATTGGTCTGCAATGTCTGGTTTGGGGTTGATTAGCATTGTTTCATTGTGAAGGAAACAAATAGAAAAATCAAGAGAGATTAGCAAAAATAAATCTCAAACCGAAAATATTGCTAAAACATGAGGTGACCGCTTTATGTTTTGGCAATAAATTTGTGTATTTTTCTCTTTATTCCACCTTCGCGAAATACCTTGTATCGTAAGATCGAGGATTAAAGCGAAGAAATTTTCGCTTCGGTGGATTTCAACTCCGACGAAGCCACGTCAGACGTGGCGAAGCGATAGTAAAGATTCCCTGATCGTAAGATTAGAGAGTTTCAACAAGTCGATTTGTGAGAGAGTTGCAAACCTGAGTTAGTTAGTGTATACTATAGGTTATTGATAGAAAATTTAAAAAGACGACTGAACAGGCTAAAAAAAGGAGTGGAATTTAAAAACCCAGCAGCTAGATTAGCTATTGGAGTTTTAGCCTTAGCAATTGCTTTTGGATTGTCTGGATGCTCGGATCACAATAGTCAGATACTTGCACCGACTGTTTCTGCCGCGCAAAGAGAAGGTTTAAGAACAAATTTCGTTCCTCATGGTGAAATCAGCCAAGCAATGTTTGACTCTGTTGCTCCGTACATCTTCAGATTAGCGCCGGAGATCCCTGGTCATCTTGACGGTTTTCCTACATGTACTGTATCTTTAATTGATGATGGTGGCGATCCCAGCGGATCTTATTTTGTGAC
>CAYJQQ010000004.1:0-19442 GCA_964372285.1 uncultured Gammaproteobacteria bacterium
TACACATGGCGTACATCCTAAAAGGTGTGGAGATTCATAAATTATCACCGAATAAAAAAATAACAAAAACAAAAAGCGCCTCTTTCTAAACTCGAAGAAAAATTAATCAGTTTACTTAAAACTGAAGGTATCGCTTTCACTCACCTTGAGGAACTTTTTCCAGATAAACCGTGTCTGACTAAAGATATAATGGACCTTGCTGAAAGAGAAATACGACATGCAAAAATCAGCAGAAAAAAACCTTTTCTTTCCTACCTCTGGGATAACGGGCCTCTCTTCGATCCGCAAAACCCTCTCTTAAAAATTGCCTTGGACGAAACCCCTCTAGCCATCGCAAACGGCTATCTTGGGCTTTACTCTCAATTTAACTTTTATTCCTTAAACCTAACCCTGCCCATGCCAGAAGGCGCGGACGCTCTTGGCTCCCAGCGCTGGCACCGAGATCCTGGTTCCCGCAGACTTTGTAAAATGTTCATCTATCTTTCGGATGTGGACGAAACGGCTGGGCCATTTTGGTATATAAAAGGCTCGCAAGAGGGCGGAATATTTCGATTACTTTATCCCCAAAAACATCCAGACGGTTCTTATCCGCCAGAAGGCGAGCTAGAAAATCAAATCCCCAAAGAAAATTTCATCATGTCTACTGGTCGGGCTGGCACAGTGATTTTTTGCGACACCACGGGTTTTCATAGGGGTGGATACGCCACTTCTGGAAAACGCATCATGTTTACTTCTCTTTACCTTTCCAGTGACAGCCTAGGCATCGGTAAGCCAAGATTTAAGTTGGATCAAAAAACAAGGGTATATCTTTCATCCAAAAGTCGGGCCACTCAAATGGCCCTCACATAACTTCTACTAGCCGTGAGCAAGATTTACCCTCTCTATCAAGACATTGTTCCCTAACAATGCGTTCGCGACCTTCTATATACAGTTTTGGTTCGATAAACAGTTCATTTATATGATGCAACAATTGAGCTTTCGAACGGGCCATGGCTATGCCACCAGTCTCAATGACAGCTCTCATGTGATCGTAATCGTAATAACGGCACAAACTGTCGAGATACTCTCGCCTCTGATCGTCAAAATCCACCAAAATAAGTGGCCGTCCTAAAAAAGCCCCGTCTATCAAAATTGTTGAGGGCCCAGTCACCACCACATCCGATATCTTCAGACTTTGTCTCAAACGAAGATCATCATCTTGACTAAGCTCGTTTGACTTTAAGCCCCCAGCCCAATGACGAGTACCCGGTTTATCTATTTTTAAAATACCCGGGCCGTCACTTCGCAATCCGTCAAGATTAACGGAATCGTTGGGGGGAAATCTAACCAAAACATTCACGGGGAGCTCTAGAAGGGTTTCAATGACTAGTTTATCAAGCTTATTGTCCCTGATATAACGATCACCTATGGGACCATAGAAAATAGTTTTTTTGCTGGGATCAAAGCCAAGCTTACTTAAAAAAACATTACGATCAATAAGTTCATTTATAGAATAATCATCATAATGCGGAATGCCCACGACCTCTATTTTATCCGCCGGAACCCAATTATATCTAATAGCTTCATTTTTATTTATCTCATTCTCCACAATCAACTTATCCGGCACAAAACGGATTATCCCCTTGCAAGTAAGATTATCCCACGAACGCACCATGCCGACTGTTCTTGTGCCAACTCTTTTAGCGCTTTGTAATAATCTGACATCTAACTCGTTCTGAACATCAGTAGAAAAAACCAAATCCGGTTTATACTTTTCGAAAAGATCTATAAACCGACTTTTAGCAGATTTTTTATAATCAAGATATCTCAATAGTTTGATTATTAGGTGAGATTTTCCGAAAAGATATGCCGGGAGCGCTTTCAATAAGTATTGAAATAACTTTTTATCCTCAAAATATTCAGCTCTTTTTTTTATAAACAAAGATCGAGTGGGTGAAAATGCCAAAGCCCATTTTCGACCCGTAAGATCACCTGTATCCAAAACCATAGATACAGCCTCTACGATCACCTGATCGCCCCCAAACTCTTTTTTAAAATAATTTACTTTTATTTCCGGAACCAGAAGCACTACCCTATAACGTTCTTTAAGTAAGGTTAAAACTTTTGTTTGAAGAATATTGCGCGAAATCAAACTATGAAAACTGCTAACAAATATGGTCTTCATTTAGATGGATTTAATAGTGAGTCCACTGCCTTCATCACTGACTCGACGCTAGTAGCCTCAAGAGCTCTCTCGTGTTCTTCTGCTTTTCCCGCCCGTTTGATCGTGAAACTAGAGGGCCTAATAGCGCCAGTTGGTAAAACTTGAATACTTTTCTCATCCTTTGGCGGCTGTTCAGTCGGATCCACTGGGCCAATTATGTCAATGAGGGGCACACCAAGAGCATGGGCTATATAGATAGGACCAGTATCTACGGCAATATAAAGCGAAAGGCGCTTCATCAAAGATGGCAACTCCTCCAATGAAAAATTAGTGGCAGACAGAAATACACCCCTTACTTTTATCGAAGTTATCAATCTTTCTATCTCTCCCTTATCAGCGGATGAACCAATGAAGAGAATGGGTAAATTATAATTTGCGGAAATCTGTATCGAGAGTTTAATAAAATTAGCCACTCCCCAATCTTTGATCTTGTTTCCCGAAGTAACGCTTATGCCAATCAACCTTTCATTCCCTATGTTATTTTTTTTCAAATAAGTCTCTACTACTAAATCCGCGGCCTCTGTCGTAAAGACCTCTTTAACCACCCTTGACTCTTGAATGCCAAGGGGCTTTAAGAGAGTCAAGTAAAAACTAGGTAAAAAAGTGTGGTTTTTATAAAGAAAAGTTTTGGTGTTCATCCAGTCTGTTAGTAACTCCCATATGCTCCTTTCTTCCGCTCGCATTTTAATACGATTGGGCGCACTGCTAAAAAGTGAGATGAGACTATTGAAAGGATTGTTATTAAGGCATATAACCCAATCGAAGTCACTCTTCCCGATGTAGAACAAAAAACGCATTCTGCCTAAATAACCTTTAAAGGGGATATCATTAATATTAATGATCTCATCAATGCGAGGATTGTTTTTTACAATGCCCATATTTCGCCTTGAGACAAGAACTGTTAATTCAACATCTGGCATGGTCCGTTTTAATTCACGAAAAACTGCTGTAGCGCAAACAATATCTCCAACTCTTGTAATAACTGGTACTACTAATATTCGCCTTGCGCGCGCACTTTTAAATCGCATGCATCGATATTCCATACGCAAGAAAAATATAGGTGACATTAGAATTCCCAAAACAAAACACAAGACAAATTTTACACGTTCAGCGACTAGCATTTAAAAAAATTCTTAAAACCGCTTATACTGACAACAAATTTCTTTTTTAACGTTCGATATGTTTGAGCAAAAGGAAATATTAACATTAAAAGATACGTCCGCAATAGATCTTTTTTTGTTTTTTTAAAACTATCATTAGAAATAAAAAGTTTTTCGAAAGGTTTGACGGTCTCAACTTTTCTTGCGACAATGCACATATGATGACTAGAAAGCCCGAGGCGCGTGAAAGAATCGTTGTTCCAATCCTCAAATAAAATAATCTCGAAGCCCGCTGACCTAACAAAATTGTTCAGACTGATTGGAGTAAACATATACACATGATCTATTTGTGTGGCATACTTGAGTTTCCCCAGCTTTTTGGCAAGAGTTAAAAAATTCTGTACGACAAGGATAAGGCGGCCTTCGGTATCAAGCGTCTCATGAGCCCATGTCAGAAATTTTTTAGGATCAAGCAGATGATTAAGTGCTTGGACGCAAAGAATATTTCCTGGCTTATCACTTTCAATCTTTATTTCTTCAAAAAGCCCTTTGATTGTGGGGATACCTTGGGAAGTTGCATATTCTGACTCGGCTGCGGAGGGTTCGATACCCAAAACCCTGCTTCCTAATTCTTTTTGAAAAGAAGCAAGAATACCTCCAGTAGCAGATCCGACCTCGATGATAAGCCTCTCATTAAGATACTTTTTTATTCTCAAAACGAGTGCCTCTCCAAATCTTTTTTCTTCAAGAAAAACCTCTTTGGGTGAAAAGACCTTATTTTGTTTTTTTTGATGCACAGGAACTAATTGCCTATAAAATCCCGTTTCATAAAAATCATTGTAACCCTGCACTGAAATGCGTGGATTGATATAAATCAGTCCACAACAATGGCAGATAACGCTCTGTTCGGGCAATCCATATCTATCTTCCCTTGAAAGAATGGAAAAACCTCTTGAATTGCACAAATTACAAGGGATATTTACATGAGTTGCTTTATCATAATTAAAAATTTTCATAATGCCCACAAACTATAGCATTACATGGATAATTTGCTATACTCCATAATAATGAAAATTGGAGTTGTAATACCCCAAAGTAAGATGTTCGGCGGTGGGCCAAGACTCGCTCTCGAGCTTTGTCAGGAACTTTTAAATGCTGGCCATGATGTCATTGTGTACACATTTAAATATAGACCCGATGATAAACAGTATGTAGACTTGACTAAAGGAATTACCATTAAACATCTCCCAGATGAAATTGACGTTAAACCAAAAACGCTATTAGGAATACGGGTTCCCGGATTCTCTACAATCTCAAAATATTTAAACGAACATAGGTTAGCTAAAAAGTTAGCCCAAATAATGGATAAAGATCTTGACGCTTTAAATGTACACAGTAATAGACAGGCCTATTTAGTGGCATATTACTATAAAAAAATTAACAACAGGAACGTGCCGACTGTATGGCAGATGAACGACCTACATCTTCTGGAATATACACTATGTATTTTTAATCAAAACAAAGAAAGCGGCTCTTGCTCGTTTTTTGGAAGTCTATTGTATAAAATAATCGACAAGTATGACAGTTTTTTCTTCTTACCTGCCGTTGATAAGATCTCGGTACTAGCTGAAGATACAGCAAAACTGGCTAAAAAATTCCTTGGTCGAGAGACAACAATTTTGAGAGCGGGAGTTAGAAGCGAACGATTTCCATACAAACTACGCCAACCCATAAAAGACAACAAAATAAAAATGCTCGATCATGCGCAATTTTTTAGACATAGGCATTTTGAAGACGCCGTTGAAGCTCTCAGGCTTATCTTAGATGCAGGATGGGATGCGTATCTCACCCTATCCGGTGATTGCGAAACATACAAAGCTTACAGAGAATATCGACGTGAATTAGAAGAGCTCTCTCAAAAATTAGGAGTGGCAGATAGAGTAAATTTCTCTGGCAAAGTGTCTGATGCTATTATGGTCAAACAATTTCATGAAAACGATATCTTTGTCTATCCACATATCTTTCAAAGTTGGGGATTAGTGGTTTTTGAGGCTATGTCAACAGGCCTACCATGCATAGTTTCAAAAGAATCAGGCGCACGCGAAGTTTTGATAGATGGACATGATTCTCTATTAATCGAGGCGAGAAATCCAAATCTCATTGCCAATGCCGTAATAAAACTTGCTTCTAACGCTCAGCTATACACAAAGATAAGTAGCAATTCACAAACACTCGTAAAAAATTCACTGACATGGAAGCAATTTAGTGATGGTATTTTAAAACTTATACATGAGATAAAATGAAAGATTTTATAAGGGTTCAAAAAGAAAGAATTAGACGCAATTATTATCGCTTGCTTTGGTGGGAACCTATATGGCTGTATATTCTTAATAATAAAGGAAGGACCAAGCACGTTCAAAATAAACTTAACTTGGGATCTGAACAAAAAAGGATCGTGGACGAATTAAAAGAAAATGGCATCGCGATCTCTCATGTTAGCGATATATTAGGTGAAGATCGTTGGAATGAGCTTGAAAAACATGTCTTAGTTAAATTATCTGATCCGAAAATATTGGAAGAGATGAAAAATCAAAAAAAAGCTCCAGTTCACATGGGTGATAAATATTTCAACATTGATCTATGGCAAGATAAAAAAATATCAATTGATGATCCTCTTGTGCGCTTTTGTCTAGATGAAAAACTTCTTGATATTGCAGCTTCTTACATGCATTTATGGGTAACATGGCGTGGTAAAAGATTGTGGGCAACTACTCCAGTTCCAGAAAACGCACCACCGCACGCTTCGCAAAGATGGCATCGCGATCCTGAAGATACTCGGATGCTTAAACTTTTTATTTATTTTAATGATATCGATTTAGACAGTGGCCCATTCACTTATGTTTTAGGATCACAAAAAGGCGGAAAATGGCGCCATTTATTTCCGCAAATACCACCCATTGGTTGTTATCCACCAAACGGCGCTGTTGAACAAATTGTTCCAACGAGTGATATAAGAACAGTGACCGGCAAAAAAGGTTCTCTTATTTTCTGTGACACCAGCGGCCTTCACAAAGGAGGTTATTGCAAAAAAAAACCGCGCTATATGTCTCAAACGGCTTATACATCAATTGCTTCATCCGAGCCCATATCCTACGAAGTTACTCCAGAGTTTAAATCAAACAACCTGTCAATGAGAGCTCTTTATGCAATTAGTTACTGAAAAAGATTTGATTTAAGGATGTGATATAACCGCTCGCTCGATTTTTTATCTGCGTGATACCCTTCTATTTCTAAGATTTTTTTTCTTTTTTGACGATCCTTTGTACGGTCACCGATATACTCTTTTATACCCGCCATCATCTCTTCAACGCTTTTCGCCATAAAAGCCGCCGCGCTTTCTACCACTGGTACAAAATGTTCGAATTCATAGTGATGTACAACCGTATCACAGTATGGTAAGCCTTTTTTACCATCGAACCCAACAAAGACAACGGGGAGATCGAAGGTGAAAGCATCAAGCGCTAAAGTAGTGGCCGAACAGATAAGAACATCTGAGTAAGCCAGAGTATCCATGAGATGAGCCTCGTCTTCTTTTCCTATTTCGGTCTTACGCACAGTCTTAGAATCTTCTCCAAAATGAGTGCCTGGTTTTTCTATTATAACATCCGGAGTTAAATCTACCTCTCCAATATTGACCGTATCGGCCGGTGGACAACGCACCAAAAGTTGGTGAGTAGAAGGCAAATTATCTCGTAAAATCTCTAAAATATCAGGATCAAACGTATTTTTTCTAAAATAGCGGTCACCAACTGGAGCAAAAAGAATGACCCTTTTCTTAGGATTAAGATCGGTATCTTTATAAAATTGCTCTCGTGAATGCACAGGCGTACCATAACGATCATAATGAGGAATTCCAACTACTTCTATGATTTCAGGATTTATACCGTGAATAACTAACGCATCTTTTTTAATCAATTCATTATTAACAAAAAGCCTATCGGGGATAACCCGAAAACCGCCCTTGCTAACCAAGTTATCCCACGAGCGTACCATGCCAATCACTTTGATACCTCGCATCTTGGCTTCGTGCATTAAAATGACATCTGAAGAACTAAAGACGTCTGTGGCAAACAACAAATCTGGTTTATATTTCGTAAAAAGATCGGCATATCTTTCTCCGGAAACCAAGCACCTATAAAAAAACGGGATCCAGCTCCTCACTAAAGGAGCCCAGAAAAATAAACTTTGCAAATGCCACAGTTCAAAACCAAGACGCATCTTTCGCATCAAGGTTCTAGCTCTCGTTCGAATGGCAGCGTAAGCAAACTCCCTGAAGATGTCATCTAACCTATTAAACTTAGGTTCAATTCCCTGAACCAAGATATTTCTGCCCGCAAATTGACCCTGAAAATATTCCACTTTTTTGGCAGGCACAATCAATACCACCTTAAGATCTGGATCTTCCCGCAAATAATCAAGCAAGGGCGAACCAAGGATATTACGCGAAACAAAAACATGAAAGCTTGTTATAAAAATAGTTTTCATTGTGAATAAGATTTAAATAGCTTTAACATCTCATCACAGTAACGCTTCCAAGAAACATTTTCAGCAACAAATGTTCGCCCTCCAAGAGAAAGTTTTTCATACAGTTTTGATCCATGCATAAGCTCGTCTATACCACTCGCAATGGCCGTTGCAGAAAGTGCTGGTACAATTATGGCATTTTCGCGATTCGTGAGCACCTCGCTGGCGCCAGCCGTATCAGAGACAATGACCGGCAGTCCAGAAGCCATGGCTTCAAACACAGCCAATCCCCAGGTTTGCATATGACTGGCGAAAACAAAAACATCGTGATTATGGTATGCGAATTGAAGATCAGAATCACTCACCCTACCTCTAAACGTCACGGCTTCCATAATGTCTGCTTTTCGCACATACTCAACCAATCGCCTATAATAGTTCCAGGCGCTTTTTTTGTGCTCATAATCTCCGATGATAGTCAGAGTAACATTCACCCCCCTCTTCCTAAGTTCTGCCACTGCCGCGATAATGTCTTCGTAGCGACGATGTATGTAGAAAATACCATGGGCCAGTATCCGAAAAGGACGCTCTTCATTTAAAGATCGTGGCATAAAAGCAAAAGCGTTAACGTCCAAACCGCTACGGACCACAACCGCATCTCTCCCTAGATATTTACGCACCAATGGAACACTACGATCGTTCAAGACCGCAATCCGATCTGCGCTCCTAAGAAAGCGCATATTGCCTTTGATGTCATGCAACCAATCTAAAGCCCGACCAAAAAAACTTTTTGGGGGGTTACTAAAAGCTGGATCATCAAAGAGTGACCATTGAGCAATGTGTAAATCGTTTAACATCAAAACGCAAGGTATCTTTGGTCTTTTACGTTTTACGTAATAAGCTATCTCAGCCCCTTTTAAATCTTGCGGATTTAAGATGTCAGTATCAGAATCAACCAAGCCCGCAAGCTTTCTTGCGGAATTCTTGGAAAGAGCTATTTCAGGTAACAATGTCACTACTCTAAACTCTTTAATAATGAGAGGAAAGCATTTTTCAAAATCGACAGAAAAAGTATAAAATACAGGTAAATGCCCTCGAAAAGAGAGTTCATGTCCAAGCATAAGTGCTTGTCTTTCAGCTCCCCCAGATCTCACTAGAGATCCAATTAATATAGCTATTTTCATCGCCAACTAAATTTTTTAACAGCTCCTTCTAATTCTTTTAAGACCTGATCTGCATATTTTTTCCAGGTCAAATTTTGATGAACATGACGTGAACCATCAATTGAAATCTTCTGATACAAAATCGGATCTTGAATAATTTTCTTTATAACCCTAGATAAATCTTCCGGATCCTTAGGCTTTGCCTTCAAAACGTGCTGTTCGTTAATCAAAGTTTCGTAACTACCTGGAATTGGAGTTACTATAGAAGGAAGGCCGGCGCTGATAGCCTCATATACCGATAAGCCTTGAACTTGCAAGTGTGGAAAAACAAAAAGATGGCTTATTTCAAGAAAATGCTGTAATTCCTCATCAGTATATTCTCCATAAAAAGAGACGCGTTCAAAAACTCCCAACAATTTTGCGAGCTCAATCAATCGAGAGTAGTATTTCATATCGGTTTTATAGGCACCCAAGATAACAAGCTGGGCGTTCATTCCACTTTTAACTAGAAACGAAAGAGCCTTAATCAAATCTTCGTAACGACGATAATTAAGAAAAATGCCACTCGACAAAAGGCTTATTTTTTCATGAGCTTGAGGACATCTATGCGCCTTAAAAGCGAATTTTTCTACTTCTACGCCTGATAAAACAATTTTACCCTCTCTGCCGATATATTGTTTCAAAAAATTGAAATGAAAAGTAGAAAGAAGCAAGATAACATCTTGTGAGCCAATATAAAATCTTTCTGGAATGGTCCTAAGTAAAATTATCAGTTTCCTTAACCAAAGCGGCTTATTTGAAACATCGTGAAATTCTAAATTTTCAACGTACTCTAAAAGCCGGAGCGGCCAACGACTAAATGGTAGCTCATTCATATACCAGACCGAGGGAATCTTCTTGATATTCTTCTTATAGTAATGACTAACATAATGAGAAACCATATCATGCGGGTGAAGAACGTCTAGGTCACGTTCCATCATCTTGGCGAGTTCTCGAGACATTGCAAGCTCCCCAATCATTCCAAACGAACCGCTTGTTTTTTTATGCCTCTCTGGGGGTAGTACCACAACAGGTAGCTCGCCAATAAGATCAGCGAAATAACTTTTATCATAAAAAAAAGTGTAAAGGCGAATATCTAATCCTTGGTTTGACAACTCTCTTGCGAGCGAAAGAACTTGGCGCTGCACACCACCTCTCATATTTAACCTACGAATGATAATCCCAACCTTCACAAAAATTAGAAAGATTTATAAGTATCTTCTCCAATAACTTTAAATTCAGGAAGGGGTATGATAAACCTACCTCCATTCTTCGTGAACTGAATTTCTCGATCTAAAAACTCGCGCATAAAATGCCATGGTAAAACCAGAAAATAATCAGGTTTGGCCGCTCGAGCCTCTTCCTCTGAAATAATTGGGATGTTGGTACCGACTGTCTTTTTTCCCCACTTGATCGGATTGCGCTCAGCCGCCGCAGAAATTATTGTATGGTCAAGTCTAAGATACTGAAGAAGGGTATTACCCTTAGTAGAAGCCCCATAGGCAAATATTTTTTTACCTTTGGCTTTTTCTTTCTTTATAAAATCACACATGGACTTTGTTATGCTTCGTACCCTTTCAGCAAAATTAAGATATGCTGACATTTCATTTAAACCAAGTTGTACTTCAAAAGCTACGCGCTCAGCTATACGTATCTCTCTGCCGACTCTTTCGTTTCCTATGCTGCTACCTTTATGTCTTATGTAGACGCGCAAGCTACCACCATTAATATCATTAGTCTCTAGGTCAAAAATCTGAAGATCGTGCCGAATAAGAAGATGTTCAAGAGCGGCTAACGAATAATACCCAAGATGTTCATGACAGATATTATCAAAAGCGTTTAGCACAAGCATGGAAGGTAAATCTGTCATCTGAATAATCCAAACACCATTTTTATCCAATATCTCTTTTACGCCTTCTACAAATACGTTTGGCTCATCAAGATCATAAAACATAGCAATAGATGTGATAATCTTAGCTCTTTTTTCCCCAAAGACTTCTTTATAAAATTTCACATCAAAAAATTCGTTGAAAACACGGTCCGTTCCCTTGATGGCATAATCGATAAGATTTCTGGCTGGCTCAAAACCAACACGTTGAATACCCAAAGTAGAATACGCTCTAAGCAACGTACCATCATTACAACCTATATCTACCACTATATCCTGATGATCCAGTTTTACAATCTTCTCAGTGGTAGTTGCTATATTAGTCAATTCATCAATCATGGTTTTATTAACCCCTGATCGATACCAGTAGTTACGATACATCTTAGATGGCGAGACTGTATAACGAAGCTGTAATAGACCACAACCTCCGGTGCTACCATTGCAAAGCACAAGCTCAAGCGGATATGACTGTTCCTCTGAATTATCCATACCTATCTGTATAAAATCTGAAACAAATAAATTTCCCAAAGAGAGGATCTGATTTAGATCTTCTTTATTACATGAGCGACATTTTTTAATCTCAAGATAAGAGTGCTGTCCTTGATTTAATTCTTCTTTATGTCCCTCTACCACTCCAAGACGGGCCAAATCATCGTCCACCATCATGTTTACCAATTGCTGAAAAGAAACTTTTGCTTTCCAGCCAAGCTCCTTCTTAGCTAAATTAGCATCACCACAAAGTGAATAAACCTCAGTCGGTCTAAGCATTTTAGGATCAATCTTCACGTAATCAACCCAATTAAGACCAGCTCTTTTAAAAGCCAGATCAGTAAACTCCTCAACTGAATGTGTTTCTCCAGTTGCTATAACATAATCCTTTGGTTTCTCCTGCTCAAGCATAAGCCACATCGCCTCCACATAATCCCCAGCATACCCCCAATCTCGCTTAGCATCTAGATTACCGAGATAAAGTTCTTTAATAAAACCTGCTTTTATCAAAGCTATACCTTGAGTAATTTTACGAGTTACAAACTCAACTCCGCGACGTGGAGACTCATGATTGAACAAAATGCCAGATACCGCGAACATATTGTAAGATTCTCGATAATTTACGGTAATCCAATGAGCATACAACTTAGCCACGCCGTAAGGGCTACGCGGGTAAAATTTAGTCGATTCATTTTGAACATTCTCGCTCACCTTGCCAAACATTTCTGAAGATGAGGCTTGATAAAATTTTATTCTAGAATTTACTTGGCGAATGGCTTCTAATAATCTTAAGGTACCGAGACCGGTCACTTCGCCTGTGTAAATAGGTTGATTCCAGGATTCACCCACAAATGATTGTGCGGCCAAATTGTAAACTTGATCTGGTTTAACCTCAAGTAAAACATTCATTAATGAAGCTTGATCCAGCATATCTCCAGCTATCAAATGAAAATCTTTATCTGAAGAAATTAAGTGCTGAATATTATTCCTATTTTTCTGACTACTTCGGCGTTCTAATCCATAAACGGTATAACCCTTTTCAAGTAAGAATTCAGCCAGATATGAACCATCTTGGCCAGTAACACCTGTAATAAGCGCTTTTTTTTTCATATAAATTTGTGTTTATATTAAATTCTTTACCCGAGAAAAATAAGAGTAAGGATTATCTAAAAGTTTATCCGGTCTACCCATTTCCATAACTTTCCCTTTGTCTAAAACAATTAAATTGTCAGCATCCATGACTGTCGAAAGACGATGGGCTATCATAATAACTGTTATTTTACCATGTAATGATTCAATGGCCTTCTTAATCAAAAGTTCCGACTCATTATCAAGCGAGGCTGTAGCTTCATCGAGAATCAATATTTCAGGGTTTCGTACAAGCACACGGGCCAAAGAAATTCGTTGGCGTTGACCAAACGACAGAAGAAGCCCCCGATCTCCTATCAGAGTTTCTAAACCATTTGGAAGACTTTTAAGAAAATCAGCTAAACCCACTTCTCTCACAGCAATATTTACTCGTTGATCTGTAATTGATTTATCGTAAAAGCGTATATTTTCTAATATGGTATCGTTTTTTAAAAAAATATCTTGTGCTACATATCCGATATGTCTTCTCCAGTCTGGTAGGCTAATATCAAGATAATTTTTTCCGTCGACTAATATCTGCCCACCTGTTGGAATGAAAAGCCGTAGTAATATATCAACCACTGTTGACTTGCCAGATCCAGACGGACCTATGATCCCGACCATCTCACCTTTTTTAATTTCAAACGATACGTCTTCAATGGTTTTACCTTGTCCATAACTGAAAGTCAAATGCTCCAGAACTATTCGATCTTTAAACGAAAACGGTATAGAACCCTTATTTAATTCTTGATTCTTTTTCAAGAGATCTCTGTACTCAATAAGTGATAAGGCATAAGGTATAGAATCATTGAGCGCAAGAAGTTCTCTTTGCAATTTACCAATATAATTAAAAATTCGCTGAATGAGATAGACGACAGCCACAAATACACCCAAACTAAAACCTGGTTGGAGGAAAGCATATGTAAAAACAACTGAAATAAAAATAATACTAATTGGTTCGGTTGACTCATAGGCAATATGCTTAACAAGATGCATCTTCAAACGAATTTGACGAACTTGTCTAAAAAGTTCACTTCCAGCTTTAGCAACTGCCTCTTCCTCATTCAAAGATTTGATAGTTTTCATTCCTAAAAAATTTTCTGAGACATGATGTGGTATGGATCTCATTATATTTACCATCTCTCGGCTGTATTTTTTTGTACGCGACATAAGCGGTCGAAAGATAATCAACAAACTAGCCCCTAGAACTAGAGCAAGTATGGTGGTAGAAAAAGCGATACGCAATGAAAACAACAAATAAACGATAAAACTGGTACCGAAAAGGACCAGATCAGAAAGCTGGGCCAGGAGTTTGATGGTGGAAGCTATGTGGTTGGATAAATAGTTTTCTAGATGACCTATCTTTTGCTTTAATATCGCCAACCAATTAGTGTGAAGAAAGGCGCTATATAGATTATTCTTCATTTCGAAATCATAATTTACAGTAATACGAGCTACTATATAATTAAATATAAACACGAATACAGCCTTCAGGGTGAAAAGCAAGGCCACTAGAATCAGTAAAGATGAAATTCGAAAATCAAAATGAAAAAAATCAAAAATAGATTTAACAAATTGAGTGATCTTATCATCTTGAGACTGATGAGATACTAATGAAAATAAAGGTATAAGAAGGCCTATGCCCACTCCTTCGAGCAGTCCACCTAAAAAACCGATAACGATCAGCAAAATAACCGAACGTGTGTAACCACCATAAAGCTTATGATATACAGTTTTGACTATATTGAATCTTTCCAAAAATCTTTTAATCATGATGTTTGCAATAAAGATATATGTTCTAGTATCACATTCGCTCGTTTTTCCCAGGTGTAAATCGCCCCTAATTTACTAGCCCCTAACGCCTTCTCGTTTGCTAAATCAGGATTGTTAAGCACAAATTGAATTTTGTCAGCAAAAGACCTTGGATCGTCCGCGGTAGCAAAACTTGCGACATCCTCATTTATAATCTCTCTAATCGACGGAACGTCTGAGGCCACTATAGGTGTGCCGGAAGCCATGTACTCAAAAAGCTTCATGGGTGAAGTGTAATATAAAGATACCTTCTCTCTGGCAGTATTAGGCAGTATTAAAATATCAGCAGCGCGAAGCCATAGTGGAATCTTTTCATGAGGCTGAAAAGAAACAAAGTGAATATTGCCAACAATTTTTTCCTCTACCCCTCCAACTATATATACCAAAATTTCTTCCCCCAAATCTTTTGCCGCCTCAATTAAGGTATCGACCCCTTTCCAAGAAAAAAGCTGTCCAGTGTATAAGACAATTTTCTTGTCAAGCGATAGATTTAAATCTAATCTGGCTTCATTGTGTGTCTTTAAAATTTCAAACTTTTTTGGTTCTGTGCCGTTTGGCCAATAAACAATTTTTTCAGGCTTGATACTAAAACGCCTTTCTAGCTCTACCACTTTCCACTTGGTTTGAACAGAAAAACCTATGACCTTCTTCATTAATCTCCGATACATAAAATTATCCCCCGGAAAATGATGGATGTCATAGTAAATATTTTGAAAAAAGAAAGAAAAAAAATAAAGAGGCATATAATCATGAGAAAAGATAACTATCTCTTTGCGCTTACTCCAATAAACCACCAAACAATACACAAGCGCGCTCAATGAAAAAGAAATCACTTGAATTAAAAAAAATCCCTTTTCGAACATCTTAAGAGGTAATAAGTCGATAATAGGAAAAGTTTTTATGGAAAAATTTCTTCGCAGGCTATAATGCAAAAAAGGATCGGATAGACTTCGCCAAATCCTAGGAACAAAAAGAGAGACATCCGCTCCAAGATCACCGAATGCTTCGCATATCTTTACTGTGGCAAGACCATGAGCCTTTTCCGTACGAAGACGAGTACTGGCTACATAAACAATTTGCGGATATTTATTTGACTGCATAAATATAATAACCCGACGTAGTAGTTCTCTTCTCTGTTTGGAAAATCTCGTCAAACACCCATGAGAGTGGATCAATCAGAAAACGCATTTTATGTTGAAATGGGATAAAAAAGAAAAGCGCTTTAAAATACCCCCCTCTCTTTACATATTCAAAATTCGAAAAATCTTTAAATAATAAATTAAGCGTATCGTCAAAGAATCGCCAATAATCAGGGTAGCCACCGATCCCCTTTCTAGCATGATAGGGATAAATAGATGGAATTTGCACGAATAGTTTACCACCCGGAGTAAGAATTCGATAAAGTTCACCCACAGCCCTTATCGGATCCTCTACATGCTCAAGAACCGAATGACATATTATTGCATTCTCGCTATTCGTCTCAAGAGGTATGGCATGAATATCTCCCACAATATCTGCTTGGTGATTTCCATCCGGCTCCATCGTCCTATATTCTACTTTAGTAAAAAGTGGCTTGTAGTCGGCCATCCATTTTTGAAAGGGTTCCCCTCCTCCAATATCAAGAACTTTTTTTTCTTGAGACAAAAGGATCATTTTTTCATTCACAAATTTTTGCCATTTAGTTTTCATAAAACTCTCAGATTATCAAATATCTTTAAAATAAATTGTGGTAAGGCATGATCTTCTTGAACAATTTTTCTCATAGCTTTACCTAGATTTTCTTTTTCTTCAGTTGGCGATAATGTGAACCAGATAATATAATTTGATAGACTTTCCGGATTTTCTTTTTCAAACATCAGTTTATCCTTAAATAAACCAAGTACTTCTAACATGGCTTCATTACAAGTAATAACAGGTAATTCCATGCTCATGGCTTCAACCATAGCTTTATCCAAACTGCCAGTAAGTCCCATATTAACGAATATGTCAGCTTCTTCCAAATAAGATGGTAAATCTCGATTAGCCACAGTCCCGATAAATTTAATCTTATTATTAAGACCGCTTTCAACCGCCATCCTTTTTATGCGATCCTCATAAATCAGATCGCCTTCGGTGGCTGGCTTACCGATGGACTGAATCTCAAAATCAACCCCATTTTGAGTCAGGATTTCAGCCGCCTTCACAAGTGTCTCATAATCCTTAGATGGACTAATGCGTCCAACAGTAACAATTTTCAACTTTTGATTTTCGTCTTTGGACTTTGGATTTTGGACTTTGAACTTCTCGGTATCTATCCCCTGACCTATGACATGAACTTTTGGGCTAGCGATTCGAAAACCGCTTCTGGTAGAAGTAAAGACGATGTGCGACAGCCAAAGAACAGGATATAGCAGTAATGGCACATGCCCATGCGCGTACCAAAGGGAAATTTTTTTACCGATCAGTCTCCACCAAACTCCGCCCAAAAGAAGATACTCGAAATTCATATGAACAAACACCACATCATAGTTAGCCCGCTCCTTCCAAATGAATTTATAAAAGTTAATAATGTAATAAATTCGCCTCAAAACTTTCGACTTTATGGACTTTCTAACTTTTGACTTACCTAATTCAAGTACCGATACATTTGAGGGAAGATCTAGTAAGCCTTGCTCAAGACAAATGACAGTCACCTTTAGACAATGCCTTGCGAATTCGTTCACCCAAGCGTGCATGAAGCCGAGAAGATCGTCGTTTTGATCCATCTTTTGAGTGACTATCAACAGTTTCATACAAGCGAAAAAAGTGTTTTAGCCAACTTGTCCGGATCGTGTCTCGCGAGGTCCCCGGCCGTGGATAAGATGTCTGTTCCGATCCAGTTAGCTTTTTTTAAGCGCGCTCTGACAGGCAGCGCGTTTTGTTTTTTGTATTTTCTAAGCAGGGTAGGCGGGATTTTTTTATTATTATAAATGACATAGTTTAACTTTCTCGGTAACGCCCCTTCAAGCGTCATTACAAAATCATCCACCCCGAAACCGTCCGTCTCCCCATGCTTGGTCATGATATTCACATTTCCTATCAATTTGGCTTTTGATTTTCGAATGGCCTCCACCATGCCGTTCACGCACAGATTAGGCATGATGGAAGTGTAAAGATCGCCCGGGCCAAAAATAATGGCGTCAGCTTCCACTATCGCCTTAAGCGCGTTTTCGTTAGCGTCAACCTTAGGTTGAAGCCAAATCCTTTTTATCTTTAAATGACCATTCTCGCGCGGTAAATCAATGGCCATCTCTCCATAAAGAATAGTCCCGTCCTCAAGCTCGGCCAGAAGGTCGGTTCTCTGCAGGGTTACAGGCACCACATGGCCCTTGATATCGAGCAGCTGATGAGCCGCCTTGACCCCCTTATCAAAACCGCCCAAAAGATCGGAAAGAGCTGTAAGAAGAAGATTACCTATCGAGGCTCCGCTTTGGGAACCGCTCTGAAAGCGATAGTTAAATAAATCGCGCACCATGCCCGCCTTATGGTCGTCAGCAAGGGCCACCAAACACGCCCTGACATCGCCCGGCGGCAACACCCCTAGCTCGTCCCGCAGCTTGCCCGAATGACCGCCGGAATCAGACATGGAAACCACGGCCGTCAACTGACAAGGATATTTCTTAAGACCGCTCAAAACAGCAAAATTACCGGTCCCGCCCCCAATAACCACGATCTTTTTCATAGTAGGTAGATTACATTATAACTAGCAATACAGCCAAGAAGTTTTATATTTCGCAATATACTCTTCTTTGGTACCTAAGTCTATTTTGGACGCGCTAGAGATAGAAAATCTTTTTTCCATGACATCCAGAATAGCCTTAATCAGAGCTTCTTTGTCGCCCACTGGAACGATAATGCTGTTTTGGCTATTAATAATGTCTCCGGCCACCCCCACGTCCGTGGTAACAATAGGCAGGTGAACCGCGGCCGCTTCGATGAGCGTTCTGGCGTACCCTTCGTAGTTAGATGTGAGCAAAAAAAGATCAGCTGTCTTGTAATAAGAGGCTAAATCATTCCTCCACCCCTCCCAAATTATCTTATCCTTAATTTTAAATTTTTCGCTTTTAGCTTTTTGCTTTTCGATTTCCGGCACCTCCCCCGCTATAATCAAACCCGTTTTCGGATACTTCTTGAGCAGTTCTCCGAACGCTTCGATGGCCAAACCGATATTTTTCTCTCTGGTCAGACGCGACGCCATCAAAATTATGAAATCAAATTGAGGGTATTTTTTGTGGAGATCCACGGTGACTGGCGCCATTTTCGATTTTTCAAGATCGATCCAGATGGGGAGTAAAAAAGAGCCGGGTATATTTTTTTGGAGACGAACACTCACCACGCGCACCGAGTCCGCTCTTGGGATTAAAAATCTAGCCAGCCAAAAACGCACCAGATTTTTAAGCGACTCCTTCCGATAATATTTTGAATAAAGGTCTGTGTGCGCCTGGAACTCGAGGCGCGCGCCCCTGGCGCGCGCGATGATCCACGCCAAGAGTCCGGTCTCAAAAGGATCTTGGGAGGTCACCAAATCAATTTTCGGCTCTTGTTTACAAAATAAAAACTTTAAACACTCACGGCCCGGCAACACCACATCCAAATACTCCACCAAACCAGCATACTCTTTGACTCGATCATATGAAGGTGATCCCTCTTTCAAAATAGTTGGGTCACGCGATATCATGAGCACTCTCATAGATTTTTTAATAGCTTTATCTGACTTTCTAAGACATGGCGCCAAGTGCGGCCACTGGGGATTGTCAACTTAAGCTGACTCGAAAATAGAGCGGCCATCTTCTCTCCAAATCCTTGTTCATCTTTCGCGTCGAAAAGCATCTCTTCCGGCAAATCAAGGTCTAGGCCATTTTCTCTCGAGATTAGAACAGACTTACCGTACGAAAGCGCTTCCAGCGCGAAATTGGGACTAAATTCAGTCAGAGCCGGCGCTACGCAAAGCGACGCCTTTTCCAGATAGCGCGCCAGCTCCGCGCGCGACACCTTCGTCAAAATTTTAATATCTTTGTCGCTTGAGATTTGAGCCTTGAGCTTGGCGTATTCCGGCCCCTCGCCGATAAGGAGAAGCTCCG
>CAYJQQ010000005.1:0-17914 GCA_964372285.1 uncultured Gammaproteobacteria bacterium
TAGCTGACGTACGTGGAGAAAAATTTACAGACAGAATAAAGGGGCGCTTTTTAGCAAAAGATCTCTATTCTGACAGCAAACATCTTCTTATTAAGGCTAATGAACTCATTAATGAAGAGTCCATAAGTCTCTTGGAAAAATCTGGCAGCAAAAAAATTATCGTGAGATCGCCTCTCTACTGTCAATCGAAATATGGCGTCTGCCAAAAATGTTACGGCATCGATCTTTCAAATAACAAGCTCGTTGAGATTGGCGTACCTGTCGGTGTTATTGCCGCCCAATCGATCGGAGAACCAGGAACCCAACTGACAATGAGGGTCAGACATTTTGGTGGCATAGTCATCTCTGATGTAACACAAGGTTTACCAAGGGTAGAGGAGCTTTTTGAAACTCGGACACCCAAAGTAGTTTCACCTATCGTTGAATTCGACGGAAGGATATCTCTCCAGGAAGACAGCAAAAGAGAAGTCTTTACCGTTAAGGTAATCTCTACGGATAAAAACTCACAACACGAACAGGAATTTATTATTCCGATGTCGCAAAAACTAAAGGTCAAAGACGGCGAACTGGTAACCGTGGGGACACCTTTATCAGAGGGATATTTGGATGTAGACGATATATTGACAATCAAAGGCCTTCGAGCAGCTCAATTCTACTTACTCGATGAAGTTCAAAAAGTTTATGAATCGCAAGGAATAAATATACACGACAAACATTTCGAAGTTATCATTCGAAAAATGAGCGATAAGGTGATTATCGAAGACGAGGGAGACACATCCTTTATCAAAGACGAAGTCGTCTCAAGAATCCGATTCGAAGAAGAAAACAAAAAAATACTTGCCCAGGGCGGAAAACCAGCGGTAGGAAAAGTTTCCATTTTAGGCATAACTCGGGCGGCTATCTATACTGACTCCTGGCTTTCGGCTGCATCTTTTGAGCAGACTACCAATGTATTAAGTTCTGCCGCTATAAAAGGCCAAATAGACTACTTGTTAGGATTGAAGGAAAATGTTATAATTGGTAGATTAATACCCGTAACCAAAGAACTTATTGAAAAATATTACGAGAGATTTTTGAGTAAATATGCCTACAATCAACCAGCTGATCAAAAAAAAGAGAAAAAATAGAATTAAAAAATCCCGCGCTGCCGCTTTAAAACTCGTTTTTAACTCGCTAAAAAGAAAGTACGTCGATACCAATAACCCGATGAAGCGCGGAGTGTGCACTATTGTGCGGACAATGACTCCTAAAAAACCTAACTCTGCACTCCGAAAAGTAGCCAGAGTCAGGCTCTCCAATAAAATGGAGGTAACGGCCTACATACAAGGAATAGGCCATAATTTAGCCGAACATTCTATTGTTTTAGTTAGAGGAGGAAGGGTAAAAGATCTGCCTGGAGTCAAGTATCATATCGTCAGAGGAAAATTTGATACAGCCGGTGTTGTAGACAGAAAAACTTCTCGATCTAAATATGGAACTAAAATGGAACAAACAAAAGCTACTTAACCATGTAACACGAAACACATAACATGTAACATTTGAACTAAGGTATTTATTAATAAATACAATTTTTCTTGTGTTACATGTTATATGTTACATGTTAAATGAAAGATGCCCCGACGTCCCTATAAAAAATCAACAGTTAAACCTGAACCCGTATACAATAGTCCGGAGGTTACCAAACTCATTAATTACATCATGACAGATGGAAAAAAGTCTGTCGCGCAAAATATTGTCTATGAAGTACTTGACCAACTGAAAAAACAACAGCAGGATCCTGTCAGAATTCTGCATTTAGCAATTCAGCATGTTTCACCTAATTTTGAGGTTAAACCCCGAAGGCTAGGTGGAGCATCATACCTTGTCCCTATCGAAGTTCGAAGAGAACGAAGGATTTTTTTGGCATTAAATTGGATTATTCTAGCAGCTAAGGCTCGGCCTAACAAAGAATATCATACATTCACGGCTAAATTGTTGGCTGAACTTTTGGACGCTGCAAAAAATCAGGGACAAGCGGTTAACAAACGCCTCCAGACGGAAAAACTGGCCGAAGCCAATAAAGCTTTTGCTCACCTTAAATGGTAAATCCTCATAAAACATGAAACCTGAAACTTTTTATAATGTTTTATGTTTTAAGTTTTGTGTTTTAATCTGGGTTATGCCTCAGCAATCAATCGCCACAAAAAATAGAGTCGTTCCTCTTGACAAAATACGAAACGTTGGAATCATAGCCCATATAGATTCGGGAAAGACTACTACAACAGAACGAATTCTTTTTTATACCGGAAGAACCTATAAAATTGGGGACATCGATGAAGGAACCACTCAGATGGACTGGATGCCTCAAGAGAGGGAGCGGGGAATTACGATCGTCTCTGCTGCCACGACTACTTTTTGGAAAGGGGTAAGGATCAATATCATCGATACTCCCGGACACGTTGATTTCACTGCAGAAGTTGAGCGATCTCTTCGTGTGCTTGACGGCGGCGTCGTAATTTTTGACGCAGAAGAAGGAGTGCAAAGTCAATCTGAAACAGTCTGGAGACAGGCAGATAAGTACAAAGTGCCTAGAATTTGTTTTATAAACAAGATGGATAAGCTTGGAGCTGATTTTGAAGGGACTGTAAAAGAGATTGAAGACCGTCTGGGCGCAAAACCAGCAGTAATGGTTTACCCAATCGGCAAAGAACAAGAATTCAGAGGAGTAGTGGATCTTCTGACTTTAAAATCGCTTATTTGGGAAAAGGAGGGTCAAGGGACCGAATACACCGTCAGCGATCATATTCCTGAAGATATTAAAGATAAAGTACATGGGGCGAGAGCTAAACTTATCGAAAAGATAGCTGAATTAAACGATAGCCTGCTAGAAAAGTATCTAGCCGGGATAGAAATAAAATCGGAAGAACTTAAAAAAATATTAAGAGAAGCTGTAATTTCTTATAAACTTATTCCTATTTATGCCGGGACGTCATTACGAAATAAGGGCGTCCAGCCAATTCTTGACGCTATCGTTGACTATCTTCCCTCGCCCACTGACCTCAAAGAAATAAAAGGCATCAATCCTAAGACTAACCAGCCTACCAGTAGAAAATTAATCAACGAAGAAAAATTTGCCGCTCTTGCCTTTAAAATTCAGCTCGATCCTCACGTGGGAAAATTGACTTATATACGAATCTATTCGGGTGTTTTAGAGTCAGGCTCTTACGTCTATAATATAAACCGCAGCAAACAAGAAAGAGTGAGCCGTGTACTTATCATGCACGCCAACCAACGAGAAGAAATAGATAAAGCCTTTGCCGGAGAAATTGTCGCTTTGGTTGGGCCAAAAGATACAAAAACCGGCGATACTCTAGCCGATCCAGACTCGCCCATTCTTTTGGAAAAAATTTCTTTTCCCGAGCCGGTCATCTCTCTTGCCATCGAACCTAAGACTAAAGCTGATCAAGAAAAGCTGTCTTACACTCTTCAACGGCTGGCTGAAGAAGATCCAACCTTCAAAGTAAAGATAAACCACGAAACTGGTCAAACAATAATGTCAGGAATGGGAGAGCTTCATCTCGAGATTTTGGTTGATCGGATGAAGCGCGAGATGGGAATGCAGGTAAACGTAGGTAAACCACAGGTCGCCTACAAAGAAACTATAACCAAACTTACTGAAGGCGAGGGAAAATACATAAAGCAGACCGGCGGACATGGCCAGTATGGACACTGTTTGATCAAAATTGAGCCGCTACCTCGAAATAGCGGCTTCAAATTCGTAAATAAAATCAAAGGAGGAGCTATTCCATCAGAGTTTATTCCACCAGTTGAAAAAGGAATAATTGAAGCGATGGAAAAAGGAATACTTTTAGGATATCCTTTAACCGATCTTCAAGCCACACTGTATGATGGAAGCTACCACGATGTAGATTCGTCTGATATCGCCTTTAAAATTGCCGGATCTATGGCTCTTCAAGCTGCCGCCAAAAGAGCCGGGCTGACCCTTATTGAACCAATTATGAAACTTGAAGTAACAGTGCCCGAAAACTTCATGGGTGTTGTCATTGGTGATATATCAGCCAAAAGAGGTAAGATTCTTGGCACGGAAAAAAGAAGCCGCGCCGTCGTAATCAAAGCCTATGTTCCTTTAGCCGACATGTCCGGATACGCCACAGTTATCCGCTCCCTCACAGAGGGAAGAGGATTTTTCTATATGGAACCATCACTTTATGAAGAAGTTCCTCGAAATATCATTCAATCAATGCTTAACAAATAATGATTTGTCATTCAGTTATGCTTCGAGCCTGTCGAGAAGCATAACCCACAGTTATGCTTCGAGCCTGTCGAGAAGCATAACCCAAATCTATTTATGAAAATTCTTGTTTTTTCTGACTCTCACTTGACTGAAAGATTTAATATTAAGAAATTTCAATTTTTGAAAAAAATCATACAGGAATCTGACCTTGTAATCATCAATGGGGATTTTTGGGATGGTTATCTTACCACATTTGACCGATTTATCTCTTCAGATTGGAATAAACTATTCCCTCTTTTGAAATCAAAAAAAACTGTTTATCTATTTGGAAACCATGACAAAGAGAAATATACAGATAAAAATATAAATCTCTTCTCTACTTTACAAACTCATAAATACGAGTTAAAACTTAATGGAAAAAAATTCATATTTGAACATGGTAATAGACTCTATCCGTTCATAGATGATAAGTCATATATGCCAAGAATACTCAATAAGATTAATGCTATCATTGCAGGTTTTCTTTTAGAAAATGTTCCATTGCTGAAATTATTGGAAAAAAGAGTAAATGAAATTATAAAACAAAATATTAAAAAGACCTTAAAAGAAAATGAAATTTATATAGTCGGTCATTCTCACCATGCTGAATTTGACCTTAAAAATAGTTTTATAAACACCGGTTATATTCAAAATGGTCGAGCGCAATACCTTATTATTGACGATAAAAGCATAACTCCAAAAGAAGAATGGTACGATTAACTAAAATTTATACTAAATACAACTATAGTACGGCCGTTTCAGAGTTGTAACAAAGCTTATGTCAATCCAAACTTAATCTTCAATTCTGCTTCTTGTTCTACTCTCTCTGCTACTATATATCTTAGATATTTTCCACTTTCCACTATTCTTTTAATCAGCTCTATTTCTTCCTCACATTCATAAGGGAAAACATAAACGCTTTGTTGATATGGGTAAAATCCAACATCACGCAAAAGTTTACGCAGATAGTCTCTCTTATTTCTTTGTTTTTCCGGTACGTCAAATACAACTAAAAACCACTTTCGCTGCCACTTTTTTTTCTTTTTTAATTCAAGTAGCGCTTTTATTGAATATTTCATTATCTCGATATTTCGATCATCTTTAATTTTCACATAAACCTCGTTACCGATTTGTTCCATCTCGATAATCTCTTTTTTCTCTAATTGTTTTAAGACTCGTCTTACTTTCTTTTTCGGTATTTTTACTCCTTTAAATTCTTTTATAAGTTTCAACAAATATCCAAGAATAATTGGAAAATTAGGAGTAATAAAAATTGACCCTCCCAATACTATACTAATTCCAATTCCAGCAAGGATAAGCTTTTTAATATCATTTGGCTTGAATTTAATTTCATCTTCAATCTCAACTTTATTAGCCTTAATTTTTTCTTCAACCATAATATAGCAAATACTAATATACAACTTTTAGACGGCCGTTTCAATGTTGTAATAAGTGATAATTATATTGTATGAAGATTCGTGCATTATTTTAAAGTAGGATAAACTTATACTTCTTATCTTAATGCCGGAATTGGAAATTTCTCTTTCAAATACTTTATATATAACTCTAAATCATCTCCGTGGTCAAAAGCAATTTGATCTTTTGGAGGAATTTTATTTAAATCAAACCATGATCATATCGATATTACACTTTGTTTAATTTGATAACCGTTGTTATTTGGGAATTTGGAATATAAATAAAATTGCCGTACCTATCTTTTAAAACTGTCATCCTCAATGTCATCTTGTATACTTGTCCTTCTAGTTTCCCGATTTGTACCCTGTCTCCAATATTAAATTGATTTTCAGCAATGATAAAAAAACCTGCAATCAAGTCTTTTACCAAAGTCTGTGCTCCAAAAGAAAAAGCTAGACCTAAAATCCCTGCACCAGTCAAGATCGGAGTTATATTCACTCCCCAATTAGAAAGAATTATTAAGACGGCAACTGAAAATAATGCCGCGTCGATGCCGTTTTTTAATAAGGATCTGATTGTTCTAGTCTTAGCAAGGACGTAATCATCAGTTACTTTTCTTTTGACACCTGCAAAAACTAAATCAGTACTTTTTTTAAGAAAATAAGAAATAAATAAAGTAACGATTAATACTCCAACCGAGAAAAATAATCTATTGAAGTAAAAATCAGCAATTCCGAGTATATTGGGCATGCTGTTATTATAACATTAAAAATCCCCTTGACAAAGTGAACATTTGTTTACTATACTAGAATTATTCTTATGAACGATCGTTTATCTAAAATAAAGAATTTCTATAGAGTACACAAACGGCTTCCTTCTTATTCAGAGATGCTTCGACTATTCAATCTTTCTTCTAAAAATGCAGTCTTTAAGATTATCCAAAAACTGGTTGAATTAGGATTTTTTAAAAAAGAAAGCAACAAACTTGCTCCTACCTCAAAATTCTTCTCCCTTCCTCTTGTTGGCCTGGTCAAAGCTGGTTTCCCAATCTTAGCAGAAGAAAACAGAGATTACTTGACGTTGGACGAATATCTTATTGGAGATCCTCAATCCGCATTTTTACTCAAAGTAAGCGGAGACTCACTTATCGGTCTTGGCATCTTTGACGGAGACATCGTTATCATCGAAAAAAAACGTCTGGCAACCTCTGGAGACATCGTCCTTGCCCAAATCGATAGAGAGTGGACGCTTAAAATTCTAAAGAAAGATGGAATAAAAGCTCATCTTGAGTCAGCCAACCCCAAATATCCGCCTTTCTACCCTAGGCAAGAATTACAGATTTTTGGAGTTGTAAAAGCAGTAATTAGAAAATTCAATTAACGAAGCGAAGATATGCGTTTTGAGCAAATCACCGAGGGTGACCCTCATCAGAGGGTGTCGGTGGGCGAAAAATGTCATATCGAGCCGAGTTTTAAGATTAGCTCTAGTTATTTTTACACTTATGTGCGGAAGATATAATCTGGATTTTTCCGATCCAAGAGAATTCACCAATCGATTTAAAATAGCAAATATATTGTCTAAAGGAGAACTAAAGTCTAACTACAATATTGCTCCAGGCCAAAAACAACCCGTAATACTCATCCGCAGTTCAAATATTATAGAAATTATGCTTTGGGGATTAATACCCTTCTGGGAAAAATCAGAAAAACCCAAGGGGCTGATTAATCTAAGAAATGATACTGTTCTGGCCAAAAAATGGGCGCATAAATATATTCAATTTCAGCGTTGCCTTGTGCCGGCTTCAGGATTTTTTGAATGGGGTTATACACCCGAAGGTAAAACGCCCTACCACTTTAAAGTTAAAAACCAAACATATTTCTCATTTGCCGGACTATACGCCGATTGGAAACACCCAACTACCGGACAGGAAATAAAAACCTACGCAATCATCACCACTTTACCTAACGAATTGCTGGAAAAAGTTCACAACCGAATGCCCGTCATCTTGAGAGAAGAAGATGAAGACGCATGGCTCAATCCTGACATGGTTGAAATCGAAAATATCAAAGAATTTTTAAAGCCTTACCCTAGTCAAGAAATGGAAAAAATCGCTGTTTCAAAAAGAGTCAACAATCCTTTTAACAATGACCCAGACGTAATTAAGCCTTTGTAAATTATTTATTTCTATGCTGGAGATCATCAATGAAAAAATAAGCGTCATCACAAAATATGACAGAATGAAAGGCGTTGTCATCCCCATTAAGTTACACTGGCAAGGAAAAGAATTCTTCATCAAAAAATTGTCCTATTATCATCGAGTAAGACTCGGTAGAAACATTCAGCATATTTTTCATGTAACCGATAATAACATGGATTTTAGGTTACGGATGGACAGCGAAACGCTCCATTGGACATTAGAAGAAATAACCGATGGAACTCCAGATTAACAAAAACAATCCGCTGATCATGCATATTGATCTTAACTCCTGTTTTGCTACTGTAGAACAACAAGCCAATATACATCTGCGAAGAAAACCTCTTGTGGTTGCGGCATATGCAACACCTAGCGGTTGCGTAGTATCGCCTTCGATTGAAGCTAAACAGTATGGGATAAAAGTCGGCATGACCGTAAGAGACGCCAGGTTATTATATAAAGATGTAATAGTACGGACCCCCGATCCACCACTTGTCAGAGACGTTCATATAAAATTTAAAAAGATTTTTAAAGACTACTCTCCCAACGTTTATCCCAAATCAATTGACGAAGCTGTCATCGATTTTACCGGAATGGAAAAATACCTCAATCGTCCTCTCACAGAAATAGGAAAGGAAATAAAATACCGACTGCGCAATGAAATCGGCGAATGGATATCCTGCAGCATAGGAATCGGCACCAACAGATTTCTGGCTAAAACAGCCGCTTCTTTAAAAAAACCAGACGGACTAGAAGTAATAACACATAAAAATCTTAGAAAAGTATATGAGAGACTAATACTGATAGATCTTTGCGGTATCAATAAGCGGTTTGAGGCAAGGCTTAACTCGCATGGAATATTTACGCCAGTCGAATTTTTAGACGCACCGCTCTCTCTTTTAAAAAATCAAGTTTTTCAAAGTATCGTTGGATATTACTGGTATTTGAGACTGCGTGGATGGGAGATAGACGACGCGATATTTGCACGAAAAAGTTTCGGTCAGGACTATGCTTTAGGGAGGGCGACGAGTGATCCGCACGAACTAGCCAAGATCATGATGAAATTGTGTGAGAAGATGGGGAGAAGATTAAGAAGAGCCGGAAAAGCGGCAATGGGAATACATGTAGCCTGTTTGTATACCGACGGAACATTCTGGCACAGAGGTAGGAAATTCCAGACCGATATGCTTACCGTATTTGAACTTTATCGAAAAGCTTTATACGTTTTTAATCAACAACCAGAAAGAAAAATTGTAGTGAAATTAAGCGTCAGTTGCTACGACCTTATACCTTCAAAAAAATCCCAGACGACTTTATTCGATTTTCCTGAAGATAAAGAAAGAAAAGTTTCTGCGGCATTAGACGCCATAAACGACAAATACGGAGAATACGTCATTACTCCGGCACTGATGTTGGGTATGAAAGATTTGGTCCTCGACCGTATTGCTTTTGGAGGAATAAAAGAGTTGGAAGATTTGTATGAAAACTAAAGTTGTTGTAAAGCTAGAATGAGGGGACAGCTTTTATGATCATGTCTTCTAGCCAAACAGTATCTTCTGCCATAATCAATCATCAGATAGGTAAACTTAAACCAGTCTTTTTTAGAAACTATTTTCATCAGATCCTGTTCAATCTTGTCTGGATCATCTTGATCTGTAAGCCCATATAATTTTGAGAGTCTTCGTACATGCGTATCAACTGCAATTCCTTCATAAATGCCAAAAGCATTTCCCAAAACAACATTGGCTGTTTTTCTTGCAACGCCGGGCAAGGTTAACAAGTCTTTCATTGTATTAGGAACTTTTCCCTTAAATTTTTCTTTAATCATTTTTGCCACTGCTAAAATATTTTTTGTTTTATTGCGGAAAAAACCTGTGGATCTAATATCTATTTCAAACTCCTTTGGATCTGCTCTGACGTAGTTGTCGAGCGTTGTATATTTTTTGAAGAGTTTCTCCGTCACTTTGTTGACCATCTTATCTGTACATTGCGCGGACAACATAACAGCAACCAAAAGTTCCCAGTTATTGGAGTATTTAAGGACTATTTTCGCATTTGGAAAGAGTTCTTTTAGTTTTTTAATAATTTTTGCCGCTAACTTTTTCTTATTAAATAATTTTCCCATGAGTTTTTACTACAATACTACGTAGTGCTGTAGTGAAATTACAATTTCATATTACACCTTTCTCTTTTAAGCTTTGATAGTTGTCTTTAGTTATAATAACATGGTCAATAATCTCTATACCTAAAATCTTCCCAGCTTCGATTAGCTGTTTTGTTAATTTAATATCCTCCTCCGATGGGCTTGGATCACCAGACGGATGATTATGAGATAAAATTATCTGGGCAGCCAGATTATGTACAGCAGGCTCAAAAACTTCCCGCGGATGAACTAAACTGGCGTTAAGCGTACCGATTGAAATAATCTCTTTTTTAATTACATAATTTCTCACATCAAGATAAAAAACGACAAAATATTCTTTAGTTTTAGAGCGAGTGTCTTTCAGTTCTTCCCAAATATCTAGAGGGGTAAGTACAGAAATGCTCTCACCTTTATTTATTAGTCTTTTTCCAAACTCTATAACTGCAATAATTTGTGCAGCTTTTACCATACCTATCCCAGACACATCCTTCAAATCGCTTAATTGAAGATTCAAAAAATTATCAAGAGGAATTCTTTTCAAGATTTTTTTTGCTAATTCAACAACATTTTCTCCCTTTTTTCCTTTGCTAAGAACAATTGCCAAAAGTTCGGCATTGCTCAACCTTTTAGGCCCGTACTTAATCAACTTCTCCCTTGGCCTATCAACTTTTGGAAGATCTTTAATTTTCATTTACCTAATTATGTAAAGAATAATGTGAAGAAGTCAATGGACTATAAACGACAAATGTTGATAAAATTGGACTTGAAATCATTAAACTTTCTGGTTATGCTTAAATTTATAAGTTTATGCAAAAAGTAAATCGCAATATAGACTGGTCTCCGACTGTGATATTTTTTGCTATCATCTTGGCACTCGGAGGCGTTGGGGTTTTGGTAACTAAAAACGCAACCCGATCCACTCCGCCGCCATTCAGCGCGCAGCCTACCCCAACCCCGATTAATCCCCTACCAACTAAAAATCCAGAGGAGACATCTCTTAAACAAGGCACATTTACTTTTGAAAAATCAGCTCCACCTCCCCAACAAGCCAGTGTTTGCTCCGGTGCTACTCTTGTATTTGACGACGAAGGGGCAAGCAGCAGTGATTCAAATATCTTTATAGCTCTAGATCCGCCTAATGGCCAAGCAGTCGGTGCAACTGGAAATATCAGAGCTTGGGTTAGTGATGAAGCCGGTGGCAAAATACCTTCTCCTGTAGTTGTTGAAAGTAGTGGAACGATTAGCAAACACAGCGATCCGCTAATTGATAAAGACTCGCATGGTTATCCCTGGGAGCCGGCAATCTATCTGACTCTTCTTACGCCTCAAAATCAAAATGGTCCATTCTCTGGAGATAAAGAAAATGGAGGAACGCCAACTTTCCTAAATGCAGTTAAAGGCCGAGCTGCTCCTGCTAAAGACACTGGATGGCTGAACATACCTACCCATGACGACCCGCTTCCCTACCGAATAGGAAATAGAGTGGGTGACGGTGAACACGTTGCCGAGTTTATCTGGAATGTGGCTTCTCTTGGCAAACCTCCGGGTACTTACCGAGTCCAAGTCGCAGTCCATGACGGTGATGATCACTTAGCAGTAGAGTGCACCACTTTAGTCATAACATAAGCATGCTCTCTTTAATTGGGAAAAACAAAATTCTCATAACCATTTTGGCTTTAGTCGCAGTCGGCTTTCTCATAAGCTTAATTGCAAACGGGAAATCATACAAAGCAACAAGTTATACGCCACGGCAGCTGCAGGAATTACTAAAACAGAAGGATAAATATGTGGTAATCGATGTTCGAACCAAGAAAGAGTACGACAAAGGTCATATACCTGGCGCCATCCAGGCTGATTATTACAATACGCAAGCTTTGAAAAAAGCAGCCGGAGACAAAATCCCCATCACCTACTGTGCATATTCTGCCATGCGGGGGCCTTACGCGGCGTATCAGCTTTATCAAGCCGGCTATAAAAATGCTGCTGTTTTGGAGGGAGGCATAAGCGCCTGGGCCGAGGATATAGAGGGTTTGGACTCCGCCGATCCTAAATCAAAAAGCGTTTTTAGGCACCCAAAAAATATATTTCCCCAAAGGCAAAAAAGCGAGTATCCGCAAGGCCGCGGCAACGTTGAATTCAACATAACCGCAAGAAAGTTTTCTTTCAACCCCAATAACATTGTGGTCGAGCATGGGCAAAAAGTTACGCTGAATATTGTTAGTTTGGATATCGCACACGGATTCGCACTGCCTGAATTTGGAATTGAGGAGGAACTACTACCAGGCGAACCAAAATCAATTACTTTCATTGCTGACAGGAAAGGCAACTTTCCGTTTGTCTGTAGTGTAATTTGTGGTCGTGTTGACAATCACTCCTCAATGGTTGGCAACCTCATCGTAAAATGATACGCGTCTTTGTCATTCTCTTTCTTCTTACGGCTTTTGTCATTCTCACAAAAACCTATCTTCAACCTTTCCAAATAAGCGACGATATGGCGATCGAGTCTAGCTATAAAAAAAGGGCGGTAGTTAATCCTAAAGATACCTTCTTCCCTTCACTGATCCGCTACACTTCGGAAAGTGCCAAACTCCTTAATTCAACGAAGGATAAAGATTTGCTGGGGTTTCGCTGCAGCGACAGTTTTATCCGTACAAACCAAGGCGTCTACATTCTTGAAAAAGTAAAAACAAGCAATAAAGATAAGAGAAGATTAAAAAACCAAGCTTTCATCGAGTTTATGAGAAATAAAGAAAAAAACCTGCCTAAAGGAAAAAAAATCCTGACAGCGCGGATATGTGAGATGGAAGATAATACTCTACTAATCTTTTATTCGATTGGGATGTATGATGCAAAAGCTGCTGATAATACCCCTATTTTCCAGACAATTTTTAATTCAGTTTATAATGACGCTTTTATCCAAATATTTCCTAAAGGTAAATTTATAGGATCACGCTCGTTTACCATAGCCCGGTCCAATGCTCATCTTCGCTGTGATGAGCCCTTTCAGCTAGACACAAACAATCTGCTTTATATCTTATGCGACGAACAACAATATAGATCAGCAAATTATTTTATTTATGAAATGGATATAAAAACGGGTATTAGTAGAGTTTTAAGAAGATGTATAAATAACTTTATTAACAAGCTAAAAACAGTCTGTAATTAAAGGACGCAACGTATATCATCTATAAACCACTGCTGATTAAGTTTTTTGAATATAATCTTGTATAAAGGCTTCGCCCCTTGCACATCTTCCTGAAGAAATACATATGCCATCTGCTGGGTATCGTTGTAAAGCTCCCTTTGCGTTTTAATATTCTTAGGAGGCTTTATGCCAACGCAGGTTAAAACGGGTTCGCTATTCAAATGATCGCCTCTAATAACAAATCCACTCAATGTCTTCTTATATTCAGCTGATATATACGGGCTTTTTTGATATTCTCCCGAACCTAAAGGGTTTGGATGGGAGACATACCAATCATAAAAACCTTTTGCCGCTTCCTCCAGAGTTGATCTACTTGTTGGAGGCGGTAACTGCTCGTTAGCAGTGATTTGTGATGCAGGTTGTCCTGTTTGTAAGTTTTGCTTTGCTGGCTGCTGTTTCGGGCTTAAAGCCATCGTCAAGGCGATAAGAAAAATCAAGATAGCACCCGCTCCTATAAGAATATAATGATTTCGTTTATCCATATAAGTTTTTCTTCTTTTACTATAAAACTTTTTTCTAAAGCTTGCAAGTGCAATTTACCCCCACACCAATTTATTTTAAACTATAGTAAATTAGTGTGGGCATTAATAGACAATCTGTGTGTAGGGTAATAATTTTTTAAGATCTTCAATATCGCTTGGGTTTATACTGTTCCCGGCCAAATTAAGATGCTTCAATTGTGTTAGACCGTCAGTTCCCGCGGGAATTTTTGTAAGATTATTGTTGCTTAAATCAAAAACTTTCAAATTCTTTAATTTCTCTATTTCCGATGGCAGAGTAATTTTTTTTGCATTATTAATAATAATTAAGCTATCAAGACTGCTTAAATTTCCTATTTCAGCTGGAATATCTTCGATATCTGCTTGATCTAACTTTAAAACTGTGAGTTTTTTAAGCTTGCCTATTTCTGGTGGCAACGAGGTATTGAATGTGTGGTGAAAAATTAGTACAGTCAGATTTTTTAAATTGTCTATTTCTTTTGGCAAATTCGTATTTTGTGTTTTCCTAAAATAAATCGATTGGACATTAGTTAGTTTCATGCTTGCCGTAGCAATCTTTGCGAAATCTTCTTCCGAATTGACCTCAACATTACAGGATCTGGGCTCCTGTATAGCTTCGTCTATCGTATATCTTCTACCTTCCTGCAGACATTGATTTAGGTTGGTTGTGAGAGTAAAGTCCGGTGCCGTTTTTTTTCTGTAAAACTTAAAAAATAAAAAAATTAAATACAATAATTCAATTGCGATGATTAAGATCAAGATTTTATTTAACTTCTGAATAAACAGCTTTACTTTTGAATTATTTTTTATTTTCATTCATTTCATTATGTAAAAAACCGTATGAAGAAGTCAATAGATTAAAAAAGGGAAGCTACCTCTGTCATTCCCGCGAAACTTGTCCTCGCGAAAGCGGGGAGCGGGAATCCAGGCTAATCTTCTGGATCCCTAATCAAGTCAGGGATGACGTCTTGTTTTGTTAGAGCTATAGTATACTCGTAATATGTTTCAGAGAAATATTAAAAGCAAATCATTCAACATTACTTAAGATGTCAATAGTATTTAGAGGTTTTTAAAGGCATAGTTTTTTGGCTCTGATGAATACTTGGGTTTGGGGAAACTGTTCGAAATCAAGCTGGTGTGGTTGGTTTTTATCACCAACAATGGTAGCGTCAAACTCCTCAAGAAATTCCTTGACTCCAGTTCGATCAACAGGATGACCGGCTTTAACTATTTCCATCCCTTCATCTTTTAATATAGCCGCCATTTCACTTAATTTTAAGAATGGATATAATTGTTGACACTCTCCAACCCAGACAGGTTTTCCTATATAACCAAATTTTGTTTGAAATGCAGCTAGATCTCCGACAGTTCCACTGTACGTTAAAGGATTGTCAGAAGAAGGAGAAAAGCCAGTTGGCCTAGCTTGATATGTGTCTAAAAACATTTCAAGTTTATGCTGAGCTATTTTGCTTCTTGGCGCAAGACGGACTAGATCCTCATCATTTTCAGGCATCACTCCGTCGAAAATAATTAGTTCTCCGGTGGGTGTTAAAATTCTACCCATATTTCTTACAAACTGTTGAAATAAATGTTTTCTTTCTATTACCGTTGAGGCAGAGCATATTTCGTGGACAGTATTAACGACAACAGCAGCTTCAACATCAGCAGATATTTGGAACTCATCCAATGCGCTCGCATTGATTACTTCAACTCCAGGGTAGTCAACCATTAGGGATTGACTTAAGTCAGGATCGTATTCTAGAGCAACCAGTCTTATATCTGGTCTTGCAGAAGAAACAATTTTTAAAAATCTACCAGAACCAGCACCGACATCAAGAACAGATCTAATATTCGCAGTAACAATAGTACTTATTACTATATTATCTGATGCATGACCTCGATTAGCCACAACTCTTTCTGAATGAGCTTTAGTTTTTGGCCTATCATCTCGATGAACGATTCCTTCACCTAATTTGTTTATTTCACTCGTTTCTATACCCATATTAAGACTTATAGCATTTATTATAAGGATTGTCAATAGATTGTTATCGTGATGACAATCTTATCAATGAGTGATTTTGGCGGGAGAGTTATTTTTCCAGTATACTCGTAGCATGTTTCAGAAAGAGAAACTATTATTTGTTCTTAATAAATTCATCATTATTCTCTTTATTCCCTCGATTTTGCTCAATATTTTTTTAGGTTATAAAACACTGGAACAAAAGAAGGCAAATCTGGTTAAAGTGATCGCGGTGATCGATGGCGATACATTAATTTTAGAAAATAAAACAAGATTGAGACTGCGTCATATTGATGCGCCGGAACTTACAAGCTGCGGGGGAGAACAAGCGAAACAATTTCTCTCAACACTTGTCAACGGAAAATCAATCAGAATAGAAGAACAAATCCCCGATCAAATCGGTCGGGCAATGGCGCTTATCTACGTTGATTCAATGTTGGTTAATGAGAAATTGCTGGAAGCCGGTTGGGCCCGCTATCATTCTGATCAAACGACAAAAACAACCATCCTTAAAAAAGTTGCCGATGAGGCAAAAACAAACAAACTTGGTATTTTTAGCCCGCTCTGTTTACAAGAAAAAAATCTTGAAAATCCCCAATGCCTGATCAAAGGCAATCTCGAAAACAAACGGTCATCCGGGCGAAGGCTTTATTATCTCCCCAGTTGCGCTCAATACAAATTTGTCATGGTTGAAAAAGATTTGGGCGAGCAGTGGTTTTGCACCGAGCAGGAAGCCTCATCTGCAGGTTACCTCAAAGCCGCAACCTGTAAATAACATTTCTTTTATACTCAACCAAAGTACATAAAATCTTTAATATTTTTATATTTTTTATTCCCCACTCAATCTATAGTATCCCCAAAACAAACACGTTGTCATTTCGACGGACTAGGTGAGGAAAAATCTAGCAAAGCGTAGACTACGCTAACGCTAGATTCCTCGCTATCGCTCGGAATGACAAAGGTGTGATTTTTCCTATAGTAATAGTAAATTTGTTTTTGGTTCGCTATAGATATAAGTGACTGTATGAATTCCTCTTAATCTATCAATCTTAAGAAATGCACTTAATTTTCATAGGTGAAAATTCCAATTATTCGAATAATCAAATAATTGGAATTAGATACCCGTCCTTCTTCTATTTTCTTTTTCTATCTTACTTTTCCATGCTTGACTCCAATTTATTCCATACCTTCCTGGATAATTAAAAAGATCATCAAAAATATCTTCAAAGAAATCTGAAATTTTTTCTTTCTCTAACAATTTTTTTAAATAAGGAACAATTCCTTCGCTTTTATCCATGATGATTGAGAATTTGGCAACAGTTGAAGGTGAAACTTTTAATACATCCGCAATAATTACAGGCTGAATCTGTTTCATCAATAAATACATTATGGCAATTCGTTTTATTATCATTATTCTCTCAACTGGAGAAAAAAGATCATTGATTATCTTTTCGAACTCTTCATTTTTATTCTTTTTACCAACAACCTCGAAAAATAGAAGTAATAGCTTTGAAAGTATTTCCTCTGGAAGTTTATTGCGCGATATTTGTACCATTAACTCCAATTATTTAAATAATTGGAATGAAGTCAATGGATTATAAGCTACAAAATAATTAGATTAGCCTTTTATAATTATTTCTAATGTTATTAATAACATAAAGGATATCTCCCATAAACTTCCAATGAGTTATTGAAATCTCATCAGTTGGATTTGAATGAATATGAAACTGATTAGCTGGAATAAATAAAGTCGCTTGCTCTTCTAAAGTTTTTCTATTAACTTCTTTATCATTTTCAAATAAAACCATTTCGCAAATTCCTTGAATTTGAGTCAGTTCTTCATTGACGGGACGATTATGTTTAACTAGTTGCTTATGTGGTTCTAATATTAACATTCCCTCGTTTAACACGTTATCGGAATGTAGAACGATTATTTTTCCTTGTGGCAATTTATAGATTTCCATATTATTGTGTACTCTTTTTGAAAAAATTCGAACTGATTTTGCCCAAAATTTGTAGGGCGGGCGGAAACTTGTCCTGAGCCCGTCGAAGGATTCCCCCCACACCCCCCTTCCGCCCGCCTCGCCTTGTTCACCCGCCGTAACTTCAGCGAAGGAGGGCCTGCCCGACCGAAACTCTTGAGTGAAGGCGGGAACCGGAGCG
>CAYJQQ010000006.1:0-2058 GCA_964372285.1 uncultured Gammaproteobacteria bacterium
GAACCTCGAAGTTAACAGCTTCTTGCTCTACCGTTGAGCTACCGAGGATATTAAAAATTTCTAATTTCTAATTACTAATTTCTAAATAAATCCTAATAACTAAAACGCCAGCTGGCGGATGAGTTATAGGAGATGTCAAAGAGCAAAGTTATTATACCCAAAACAATCCTCAAATCCAACCTAAAATCGGAAAAAAGCATATTGTTGCTGATGTGATAAGAGAAATGTGATAATTACACAAAAACAGAAAAAATGATTGGATTGAGCTGCTCCTCTTTTTACCGGTAAAGTTGTTCGCCTCTGAAACCAGAGCACACACAAAACTGACACATGTAGAGAAGTAGAATAAAATCTACTCATCGTCCCCCAATTAGCAGTCTAACATATAGAGTGCTAATTTGTCAAGGGCCAAAGAGAATTGACATCTCATATTTATAAATGTAGGATGAACATAAAAAGGAGGTGGTCTTATGGAAAAAGAGGTTGCCACTTATATCCGTAAACATACATTTTTAGTGACTGCGGTAGTGGTTGGAGCATTTCTACTTCTGGCTTTTGGTGAATATTTTTTGTACCGTAAAACCCAAGAACTCAACAAAATGATGTCAGAAGGCATGATGCAGATTAAAGAGGAACTTCGATACGGTCCGAGAACGTCAGATGACCTGATGCTGCAAGAGTAAAAAATGCTGGAAAAATAGACGGGTAATTTATTAAAACGGAAGAGTCAGATGCGTTTCGCTTTTTCCTGAATCTTCGAGATACTTTCTCCAATCTACTTTAATTGAAATTTTGCCTGTTTCATTAAGATAAAACACCTCGCTTTTTTCGACACCATAATCAAAAAGTTCCTTAGTCAATAATACATCATCGAGACAGTATCTTTTCAATTCCTCCCATTTTTGCTCCTTAAAGTAATTAATCGCCATCAATCCATGACCGGATTTTTTTTTGTTTAAGGTTGCCCTAACAATATCGTTGAGAGCCAATCTCTTCCCGACTTTAGCACGAACATCGTCGAGTATGTCAAAAATCAAGAGATGCTCCAGTTTTCCGGGATAATAATACTGAAGCACAGGCAGATCAAAGCTCTTAACGTTAAAACCTATGATATATGAACAGCCTTCCAGTATGGGAAAAAGCTGCTGGATGTCTTTTTCTAAAAACACCCTTTCTTTACTATCTTTGTAGTTATAGATTCCGATAACCGAAATTCCTAGTTTTTTAGGGTCGTCATATTCTTTAAAGGTGTACTTAGTTTCTAGATCGAGTACGACGGGGAATTTTTTCATAAATACAAATGTGATGCAGATCTGCTGATTTAATGCGGATTTACGGATATGCGGATAAAAAGAATTAATCAGTATTATCCGAATATCCGCATCATCCGAATAAGATCGGTAATCCGCATTACATATCAATTAACCTTACGTTTTGTAGATATATCCTTAAATATCTCCATCTCAAGAACATGTGACAGATTTGACCTTACCTCCGGATTTACATTTATTTTATTGAGCTGGTCTTGAAATTGCTGGTAAAGCTTGTCGAAGATTCGAAAAAATACTTCTTTTTGCTCATTAGGCAGCCTTTTATATTCTTTCTGAAAAACTTCGTCGAGTTTTCCTAACCCCCACAACGCTTCAATTAGGTGTTGGTTTGTCAGCTGTAATAACGAAATATCTCCGGAGATTGGCTTGATCTTAAATCGCATCATACGTATCTCTTCGTACATCTTTTCGATCGGTGGTTTAGCTCCCAAAGTCTTATTTAAATTGCTAAAGATATCGATTACGTCATTATTGTTTTTTTTACCCATAGGCTATCCTTCACAGCGTGGTAATAGCCACGCTTACTGTGGTATTATAATTATACTATGAAAATTCTAAGAAAAATCGTGTTTTTTTTACTCCTTTTATTTTTTTTCTCCTCCTTGACCAAAAACCTCTTTGATTATAAAAGCAGGTTGTCTTTTTATCAAGCCTATCTGAAAGATTATGAGAAGGAAAAAAAGAGAAATACCGAACTTAAGACACAACTATTAAAAAAAAGCGACCC
>CAYJQQ010000006.1:2068-4058 GCA_964372285.1 uncultured Gammaproteobacteria bacterium
AACGCCTACTCCTCTTCCAAATTATCTCCGGTGGTGGAAGGTGTTTTTTTAGAATATATAGTTGCCCCCTGGTCTTGATAAATTTCTCGAAAATTATTTTTCTTTAGTTCTTTTATCAATTTCGAGGTAATCTTTGAGGTGCTATCCTCCTTTTTTTCTACCACCCAACCACGAGGTATAAGAACTGTGTCGATTTTATATTTATTGAATACGCCTTGTAAAGAAACATTCAGCAATAATACTGCATTATGCTCGCCAAATACGTAATCGCTCTCCGATTTGCTTGATCTTTGCCTCCAACTGGCCATTCTGCCGTCGATAAAAACTTTCTTTTGGGGCAGTTTCCAATCTAGATACCCTCCCCATTCATAACTGCTGAAAATTTGGCCCTTAGGTGTATTGTTTGCTAAATAACTGACAGCTTGACGTGGATAATACACCTCCTCTCTTCTAGTTGTTGCCGCAAGATAATCTTTCCTCATCTGAAGCAATGCTAAAACCGAAACGATAATAAAAAAAAATGAGTAGACCAGATTTAAACGAAAAAGATTTTGTCTATTTTTACCAACCTCCAAGTTAAAAGTTCTGATCCCTTTTTTCATCAAAATAAGCGCAAAAATCAAAAACAACGGAATATTTCGAGCCGATGAAAAATCAGCTGCCAACATAATTATACAGAGTAAAATCTCAAATATTTTATATTTTTTTCTGTACTGTATTATGAAGCTTAAGCTATAAGCTATCGATAAGAGGCTTACTGATGTAATGGAGAATACAATGGGCCGCCACTCTATAATAAATAATCGGATAGGTAGATCGGTTGTTGAAATCCACACCTCTCTCCATAATCTCCACCCATACGGATTCACCAGAGTAATTAAGATGCTTAAGAACATAATGACAGTGTCCTTCACATTACGTTTCTGAAGCGTCGCAAAAATCAATACGACTAAACCCGCAATAAATCCGCCATGCATGTTTGCCCAAAACAAAAATAAAACCGGCAAAAAGTATTTATATCTCACCCACCAACCTCCGTCCAATACGATCTTGGACAACATGGCAAAAAATAACCAGGATACAACCTGCGATCTGACGCCAAAATAGGAAAAAAGCGTCGCAGAGGCAATCAGAACCTGCAAAGGGGCGAATCTAGAATCCGAATCTAAGACACAGATAATTATCGAGCTTATGGCGATTAAAGTAAAAAGCAAAACTAAACTATTGTAGCCAGCGAGTGAATACAGTTTAGCCATACCTACGTGGGTTAGCCATTCATAATCTACATAGGGATAGCTTGGCATGGTGTAGGAAAATGGGTCTTTATTTGGAATACCATTTTTTAAGATAACTTCTCCCAGACGCAAACCCCAACCAAAATCCGGATCTAAGAATGCTTTTGCCTTTAAAAAATAAACGACGAATGACAAACTTAATAATATTGCTGATGCAAGGGTATAGCCTGATATTTTTTTTGCAAGTCCCATTTTCAATATGTGCAATTATGATAATTTGCACTTAAGAATAGCAAGTTTTTGTGCTAAAATGTAGTTATGGAAGTTAAAATAGTAAAGTTGACAATTAAACATCCGAACGACCCCTCAAAAAAAGCCGAGGGAGAATTTTTAGTGGATAGTGGCGCCCACTACACAGTTTTACCAGAACCAATTGTAAAAAAACTCCAATTAAAACCAATTTACCTTCAGGATTTTTCTTTAGCTGATGGAAGAACCATTAAAAGACCTATTGGAAGCGCCGCATCTATCACAGCAAACTGATGCTAGGATAAATTATCAACTAAAAAAGAACGTTTAAATATATGAGATTATTTTGTATAATAAGCTTGTTGTTTAAAATACGGGGTAGTGTACGGTTGCACAGGAGGCTTAACAAAATGGGCTCATATAAAAGTAATTTTATATGATAATTGGCTTATAACGGCGAACTCCCGAAAAAATCGGGATAACGCCGCGGGAACTCTGATTAAATC
>CAYJQQ010000006.1:4068-7755 GCA_964372285.1 uncultured Gammaproteobacteria bacterium
CGACGTCACGTCGGGAACCTGTAGAGACTGAACGCCAATCCCGACTTAGTCGGGAAAGACACAGTCCGACACTCCAAGTAATTGGAGATTACAGCTGCATAATCTCCTAGACCGTGGTTCAACTCCCGGCCCCGTAACCATTCGACTCGTCGCTTCGCTTCTCGCTCATGGCTATAGCACTAGAGTCGAATGTCCTGAGCGAAGTCGAAGGACTCGCTTATCTCCGGAGAAATTTTCGCATTTAAAACATATTATTATTTTGCTCTACAAATAGTTCGTGAAGTACTTGTGTTGATACGAGATAAACGAAAGCGGTATTTGTTTTTTGGTCCAGTGAACTACTACGTTTTATAAGCGTAAGCAGCCTTTTTACTTCATTTATATTGAAATGCCCCGCTTTTTCTATTTTATCTAAGGAGAGGATCTTTTTTAACATTGTGATTCTTTTAACATATTATTTCTAAACCATCATAAGGCACGGTGATATGATGTTTTTTCATAATCTTGACTAATTGATTATGTGGCGGGTTATGATGAGACATGTGCTGGGTATAGCATTTGGTTTTTTTATGTGTGTATCCTTCAGTTTTCAGTCTCTTAATTGTTTCTAAATAAAGAGGAATACTGTGATGATCTTTGTTGGGTGGATCTTTAAATCCGAATGTTTCATCTAGTATAACAGTATCAAAGCATAAACCTTTCATTGCCTGCCAATTTTCTTCGGGTAACTTATATGTATCTACTACATAGAGTAATGTTTTTTTTCCATCCGAGATAGCAAAATACATGCCTATACCAGCAAACTTATCATTTTGGGTTATGGCAAACGTCTTTATCTTATATTTCCCCAGCTTAAATGTCTGAAATGGGTCGATCAGGTGAAAAAACACTTTTTGCTCTTCTGGTTTTAATACCCAATCAGTAGCAATTTCTTTAACTCTCTCCGGGCCATATATATGCAAATTACTAATAGGTTTGGTTCTTGGACCTATCAAACGGCTGAAAAAATTTCCGCCGTAAAAATGATCAAAATGACAATGGGTTATAAGTACCCACTTTAATTTTGACATCGACTTGCCGTAATTATTAAAAGTCCGCGTGACATCAGGACCAAAATCAATGAGGAGTTCATTATTGATAAGAAGCGAAGCCTGTAGACGAATATTTCGTCCCTTTGTTTTGCGCACATACCGGCAATTTTCACAATCACAAAAGGGTGAGGGATTACCCTCTGGAGCACCAGTACCAAGAAATAAGACTTTCATAATTGGCCTTTCTCTAAACGATGTATATCTTCATTTACCATCATACAAATTAAATCACGGAATGAGGTTTGTGGTTCCCAACCTAGCTCCTGTTTCGCCTTAGAATAATCATATAAGATCATATTTTTCTGTAGAGGCTAAATCATAACCATCATCCCCTGTAAAGGCCACATCAACAGCATAAGATTCCTGGCTCTAATCCTTTCTTAAACAAAATTCGCTATTTTATGCTCATCCTCAACTACTAAGATTCTCACAAGGTGATTATAGCTTAAAGATACTGAGAAACAACTGAGAGAAATTCCATTGTAATTCTTAACGTTGGGAAGAATCTCCAATTCACTCCTTCTAGATTTTTGAGGAAGCTTGGATGTGTGATATACTTTTCATTGACAAACTGATAAATGACAATCTATAAGTATATTTGTCGACTTAGCTCAGTTGGGAGAGCGGCGCTTTCGCCCGCCTGTCAGAGCCTAGGCCTCTTTAGTTCAATGGCAGAGCAGGGGTATCGTAAACCGTAGATGTCAGTTCGATTCTGACAAGAGGCTCAGACTCTGGCGGACAGGTAAAGCGTAGGTCGTCGGTTCGATCCCGACAGTCGGCTCCATGTCAGCACCGTCCACAGGATAGTTGGTTTTTTTTAGAAAAGAATTGGTATATCAACCCGTTGTTTTTTGGTCATCTCTACCCCTGTTTTTCCATTTAGGAAACGAAAAAATCCCTCACATCCTGTAAATTTAGTAAACCTTCTTTTTAGCACATATGCGTTCAGCCATAATCATGCGTTAAGATGGAGATTGAAACGAGCGAAGAGAAAACAAACGAGCCTCAAGATGAGAATTAAACGATTCGATAAGGTTAGACGTCAACGGCGCATGTTTTACTCCTCGATATCTAAAAGCTCTTCTTTGTATTTTTCAATATTTGTTAGAACTTCTACCGCCACAGCGGTGTCAACTCTTTCTAAAACTCAGTTTTAGAATTAGAGTTTCTTGTGTCCTCCAGCAAATGCTGCATGAGCCGTTCCCGATTTAATCGGGATGAAAAGGCGAATGCTAAGTTGCGGAGGACTTCTAAACTAGGCGGGCAAAAATATACTATAATATCTCCATGGCCAACAATTTTCTCCTCTCCATCGTCATCCCGGTCTACAATGAACAGAATAACATCAAACCGCTTCTTGAAAGATTACTTCCCATACTTAAGCCTTACCGCTATGAAGTTATATTTGTCGACGACGGTTCTAAAGACAAAACTTCTGAAATTATAAAAGAAGCAGGGATAAAATCAAAAAACCTAAAACTCATCTCTTTCATGCGTAACTTCGGCCATCAGATGGCGTTAACCTGCGGCTATCAACACGCCAGCGGCGACTGCGTCATTACTCTTGACGCAGATCTTCAGGATCCACCAGACATCATTCCCCAGATGATAGGTAAATGGCAAAAGGGGGCAAAAATAGTCTATGCCAAACGAGAGAAAAGAGACGTCGATAATTCATTCAAGAAATTGACCGCCCATCTCTTTTATAAATATCTCAACTTTTTATCAGACACCTCTATTCCTGAAGAAGTAGGAGATTATAGACTTCTAGATAAAAGTGTCGTTAACTTTTTGAATAATCTCCCGGAGTATTCAAGATTTTTACGGGGATTGACTGCGTGGAGCGGATTTCCGGCAGAATACGTATTCTTCAAAAGAGAAAAGCGCTATGCCGGTGAAACGCACTACACCTTTTCCAAGATGCTCAACTTCGCCCTTGAAGGAATTACCTCATTTTCGACAAAGCCATTACGCCTGGCCACCTATTTCGGTTTTTTAAGTTCGGCATTTAGCGTATTTGTAATCGTCTATAAATCAATCCAACATTTTATCTTGAATCAGGGCGATTGGCTCCCAGGGTGGGCGTCGCTTTTTTTCTCAATAGTTTTCTTGGGGGGAGTACAGCTTATTACAATCGGTATTATTGGTGAATACGTCGGTAAAATTTACCAAGAAGTTCAAAATAGGCCAAAATTTTTGATTAAGGAAAAAGTGAATTTGTAAAAATTCATCCCGAGCTAACGAGGGATCCCATTAAAATCAGATGAAACTTATTGGAGGAATTCTTATTGCGGTCGGTCTTGCTCTTCTTCTTTTTGTCGCTTTCAATTTTATCAAAGAAAGAAACCGTACTGTCTCTCCCATCCCTGAAGAAAAAGGAGTGAAGGTGATTTTCGTTACGCCAACAAAATAGACGGTAGACAATAGAAGATAGAAGTTAGAATTTGAGGATAGAAGTTTGAAGATAGATATTCAACCTTCTACCTTCTATTTTCATAATCAAGCTTCTAGTTTCTATCATCCATCGTCAAAAATTATGGTTGATTTTCGTTACGCCAACAAAATAGACGGTAGACAATAGAAGATAGAAGTTAGA
>CAYJQQ010000006.1:7855-17759 GCA_964372285.1 uncultured Gammaproteobacteria bacterium
TCTATTTTCATAATCAAGCTTCTAGTTTCTATCATCCATCGTCAAAAATTATGGTCCTGGTATCTCTAACTTAAAAAGCTTACAGTTGCTCCCAAATCCTCCCAAAAACAAAACACAGATCAGGTTGAGAATTAAATACGCGCTCAAAAAAAGAACAAAACCAATAAGTGCATATTTCAGAGTTCCCTGGGCTTTTTTTACATTCTCCGGGTTGCCAAAAGACGTAAGATATCTAAAGGCTCCTATCACAAACATAACAAAAAGGATAAGGATTACCAGAGCCGAAGACATGAAGATTATGTTGCCAAATACAACCTCAAGACATTTTAAAGTTGGCACACCTTCCGGAGTTACGCAGTCTCCCCATTCTCTAACTTGAGCATAGACTATAAAAGAAGTAAACATGCGCAATCAATATAAATCAAAATAGAATTATGGTCCAGCTGGTTTCAACAAAGGTGGTATCGTTATTGGACAAGTCAGACCTAAGCAAAGATTGTTGGCAAAAACTATCTGTTCTAGGGTCACAATTACAGCCAAAACCGCAACTATGAGAATCAGGCCAATCACGGCATTAGTAATTTTATCGCGGGCTTTATCAACGTTTTCCTTATTTCCACCTGATGTAACCCAAGTCAGAGCTCCTGTTAAAAGAAAAAGCAAAGCCGCCAAACCAGCAACTATAAAAAAGGCTCGGATTAAAAAGGTAAGGATGTTGCCTAAATTTGGAATTTTAAAACCAATATCTTTTTCGTTAACTTGGATTGTGTTGCTTTGCGCAAAAGCCGGGGCAACAAATTTAAGATAAGTCAAAAATGGTAGATATTTTAGGCTTGAAATAATTCCTCTTGTCTTGTCTAACATAGGATAAATTCAATCCTACTCTACCTTTTTTTGTTTGTCAAGGGCTAAACCAGAGCCAGCTCGATTAACCCTTTTTTATTCTTCCTTCGCCCTATATTGAAGAGCTTCGGCAATAAATGAGGACTCTATCTTATCTTTGTTATTTAAATCTGCGATTGTTTGACCAACCTTAATAACTTTAAAGTAGGACCTCGCAGAAAGAGACAGTCGAGAAATAGCCTGCTTTAAAAGTTCTATCGCCTCTTTACTAAATTGACAATAATTTTTAACTTGGGCAGAGCTCATCTCGCCGTTAGTTTTGATCCTAGAATTTTTGAATCTTTTGTGTTGTCTAGCGCGTGCGTTGGTAACTCTTTCTCTCACTTTCCTGCTCGATTCTGCCTTGGCGGTCAACTCTAGACTCTCCTCCTTAACTGGCGGGACATCGATATGAAGATCAATCCGATCCAAGAGAGGCCCCGATAGTCGCCTGCGATATTTAATGATCGCCCCAGGCAGGCAGCGGCAGCTCCTCTTGGGATGATTTAAGTATCCGCACGGACAGGGGTTTGAGGCGGCCAAGAGAAGAAAACGAGAAGGAAAAGTCAGGCTTCCGGCAGCTCTAGAAATGCTTACATTGCCGTCTTCTAATGGTTGCCGAAGCGCCTCAAGCACCGACCGGGGAAACTCCGGAAGCTCATCCAAAAATAAGACTCCTCGGTGAGATAAGGATATCTCTCCTGGCGTCGGATGCGTTCCTCCGCCGATTAATCCGATACGTGAGGTCGTGTGATGGGGAGAGCGAAATGGCCTCTTGTCTATAAAATATTTATCTTTTAACAACCCCGAAACAGAGTAAATTTTTGAGACTTCAAGAATCTCGTCTCTATCCATCTGTGGCAAAATTGAGGGAAAGGCTCTGGATAACATTGTCTTTCCCGCTCCCGGAGGACCCTTTAAGATTACGTTATGAAAACCGGCTGCGGCGATCTCGAGGGCTCGTTTTGCCTGCTCTTGACCTCTCACTTCTGCAAAATCAAATTCATAACCTTCTTGATCTATCAGATCTTGCCATCTTATCTTTGGTTGAACAGGTATTGGCTTTTGTTTATTAAGATGCAAGATTAGATCTGATACTGTGCGTACGGGATAAACATTAAGATCGTCAACCAATCCTGCCTCTTTGGCGTTTTCTCTGGGTACGTATAGTTCTGTAATTTTCAGCTTTTTGGCTAAAAGAGAGATCGAAATCACTCCTGGGACTCTTCGAATTTTCCCTTCAAGTGATAACTCACCTATAAATAAACTTCTATCCAATCGATCTTTCTCTATATATCCGCACGCGCCTAGAATTCCAATCGCAATAGGAAGGTCTAGGCCTGAACCTTCTTTTGGGATGTCTGCCGGAGCGAGGTTTACCGTAAGGCGGGAATCTGGCATTTCAAAATCTGCGTTTTCGATTGCCGTGCGAACTCTATCTTTTGACTCATCGATGGATTTGCTAGGCAACCCAACTATGCTAAAATTAGGAAAGCCTTTACCGGCAACGTCGACCTCAACTTCGATAAGAACGCCGTCTAAGCCAATTGTTGTACCAGATAATACTTTGGCTAACATATTCTAAATTTAATGTATTCATTGTAAGAAGTCTGTAGACTATATGCGACAAAAATAGAAGTTTTATTTGTTGGAAGTAGTTTTTTCTTTCATCTGTAGTTTCTTAAACCAGCTCCTCTTCAGAAGCACTGCAATCACAGCATACACTCCAATATCAATCCACGATTCCTCGACCGACTCATTCTCCGGTTTTTTCCCCTGGAGCAGAAGGTGTTTGATTCGATTAAACTTTTCCGAGATACGAAAGGCAATCCCCAACTCTCCCATGTCCAAAATGTTTCCCTTGCCGTAGTCTTTGTGCTTTTTCTTAAACATTGCGAGTGCTTCCTGACAGACTTTCTCAAACGCTTCATCGAGATATTTGGGATTTTTCATCTTTCCAATTCTAAAAATGTATATTGATAATTATTATCTCGACTCTCTATTTTAAATACAACCTTCTTAAATTCCGAATAATCTGGGAAAAAAGTGTCGGCTTCGAATTTCCCTTTAATAATAGTTAAGTATAATCTATTAGAATATTTTATCGCCTGCTGATAAATCTGCCCCCCGCCGATGATAAATATTTCCTTGTCCCGCGAAGCCTTGGCAAAGTGGGATTCCTTTTTTTTTGCCAAATCTATTGCCTCCTCTATTGAGTGAACCACGAATGTATCGATTAATCGATTAATCGATACATATTCAGCAAATTTTCTGTCTTTAGTCACGATTATATTAATTCTGTTGGATAACGGTCTTCCGATCGACTCAAACGTCTTTCTGCCCATAATGACAACGTGTCCTACTGTTTTCTTTTTGAATCGAATTAGATCCTCACCTATATGCCACGGAATTTTATTCTTATAACCAATTGCCCGATTTTCAGACATCGCCGCAATTGTGCTTATGTTTATTTTTTTTCCCATGGTTTTATATTGTCATACCAATCTACATTCCATTGACGCGGTGAAAATCAGAGCATGGCAAAAGTCCGCTTTGCATCTTGTATTGCCTTTTTTACATTTGGAAGAAGGTCTATCTTAGAAAGACTATGAATTGATATCCATTGAGGCGTTGTTTCTGAAGATTTTTTGAGATTTCCGCTAAATCTGCCAGTAAAAAAAACTGTCATAGTGAATTTTTTGCTTGCTCCGTCTTTTCTTTTAATATCAGCAGTATATTGATTATTGGGAAATTCACGAAGATCGTCTACCTCAACAATTAAACCTGTTTCTTCCTTTAATTCTCTTGTAGCTGCATTAATAAAATTTTCGTTTTCGTTTATCCTGCCGCCGGGAATACCATACACGCCTGTTAAATGCCCAGCGCTTTTTTCGTGGCGAACTAAAAGCACTTGATTATTTTTAAAAACCAAAACATGGGCTGAAAGTATTGCGTTCATATCAAACTATTTTTTATAATATCCGCCGGAAACCGAGAGCGAAGCCTTTATTGGTGGATGTGGATTATAATCTACAAGTTCTATGCATTCGGGTTTGAATTCGTCTATCGTTTTAAAATCTTTAGTAAACCTAACTTTAGGAAACGGTCGCGGTTTTCTTTTCAGCTGTTCTTTGACTTGATTGATATGAATTTCGTAAATGTGGGCGTCGCCAAATGTATGGACAAACTCTCCCGGTTTATAACCGGTGACTTTAGCCAGGATCAAAGTTAAAAGTGCATATGAAGCAATGTTGAATGGAACTCCTAAAAATAAATCGGCGCTTCGTTGATATAATTGAAGGCACAATCTTCCATCGATTACATTTAGTTGATACATATTGTGGCAAATTGGAAAGTGTGAGGTATCTTCATATCTTGCCATCGTATAGAGATATTCAGGATTCCAGGAATTAACAATTGCGTTATGACAATTTGGATCTTCAATTACTTCGTTGATTGCCCACTTCAACTGATCAATTGTCCTTTTGCTTCTCGTTGGCCAGCGTCTCCAAAGCTCCCCATATATCCTTGGCAGTTCTCCCCATTTCTTGGCAAATTTATTATCCGTTCTAATCTTCTCAATAAATTCTTCCTTAGTTAAAACTTTGATTTTTGATCTTTGATTTTTGATCTTGTATATCTTATACGGGTAGTCATCCCAGATATGCACATTATTATCGACCAAATATTTTATATTCGACTGCCCGGACATAAACCAATACAACTCATGGATGACTCCTTTCCAATAGACTCGTTTTGTAGTCAGAAGTGGAAATCCTTGAGTCAGATCAAACCGCATCTGTCTTCCAAAAAGACTATAAGATGCATCACCAGTTCCCCGATCGACTTTTCTCGCTCCCTGACATAAACCTTCTTTCAATAGATTAAGATACTGATTCTCTGGATGTTGCATATTATTTTAATCTCATAATAAACTGACCTGGCGTCGTTATTTTAAAAGGCAATTTTGCCTTTCTCATCTTTTCGGTAAAAAAATGTCTTTTGTCAAGCGTGACTATTAAAGAAGCTTTTTAATCTTGGACGATAATCTATTAGTTATTCTATCCTCTTTTTTAAATTCTTTTATTCTTTCCTTGGAATAAATTTCAATATCCTCATCAGAAAATAATTTTTCAAATAAGCCGATGGGGACAACAACGACCATTTTCTTTTTACCTCGCTCTAAAATTATCTTTTTTTTATTATAAAAAACTTAGTTGATAACTTCACGCGGACTTTTTCTAAAATCAAGCATATTGATGGTTTGTTGCATAGTATGTAGATAATTAAATAACTGTAGTAATTATAGTAATTAATATAGTTAATGTTAAGAGATTTAAACTTGTTTTTCTCTCTTCTTCGTCGTCACCCTTCCTCCTTGCCACTGACCTCGATACATGCTTCCTCCTCCATCAACCCAATGGAATTGGACATGGGCAAATCGACAGCCAAGTTCTAATGTCACCGGAATCGGGCCTTCGTTTTTTAATCCAAAAGTGAGCTTTCCTTTGTACCCTGGTTGGGCTGTACCTGTCCGCAAAAACAATCCGCTGCGGAAAGTCGTTGTTCGAGGAAGAAAAACTGCAGCAATATTTTTGGGAATATTGACCTTCTCAATTGTGGCGACTAAATAGAATTCACCAGGCTTGATTGTTATTTTATCTTTCTTTCCTTTTTTGTGTTTCTTTACTAAGGAAATTTTCGGTGTTTGTCGATCTTCAACTCCTAAAAACGCTTCCCCAGAAATCTCATATACTTCCCCTAAACGCAGGTCAAACCCCGCTCCTTCCGGGTTAGTCAACTCTCTTTTGGCTAGATCCTCAACAAGACGAATTTCTTTAACTAACTTTAAAAGTTTTTTTGGTCCAATGATCATAGTTTAAAGATTATACAATACTAAATAATGAAACATTACTTTTTTTATTTATCAACCGTCCTAATATTTACTTTTCTTGTTCATATAACCTATATTCCTAACGGTTTTGCTTGGCTTGACCATAGAGATATTGAGTCGCAACGGGCAATCGTTCCATTGTCAAAAATCCACAAAGCTTTCAAAATCCGTTTTGCCGATACAGGATTCTATCGACCGATGGTTACAATCTTTCATAGTATAGATTATGCTTTTTATAAAAACTGGGCTCCAGGTTTCCATCTCACTAATGGTTTATTGCATACCGCAGCAACCGCAGCTCTGCCAGGGTTTGTCGCCTCTTTTTTCCTTCTTGAACCTTGGCAAATACTTTTGACGACTCTTATATTTGGCATTCACCCCTTTTCAATCTTACCTGTAGGAGCTATATCATATCGGCCAGAACTGCTTTTGGCATTATTCGTTTTTCTCGCAATCCATTTTTACTCAAAAGCTCGCTTATCAGCCAATTTAAAAAATACTGCTTACTTTCTCGTCTGCTTTTTTCTAGCCCTACTTTCTAAAGAAACTGCTCTTGTTATTCTCCCCCTTCTTATTATATTTTGGGAGTTTCTGCACTTTAAAAAACCAAAAAAATCCTTTTCGTCTTTACTGCCTGGAATATTTGTCCTATTAGCAAGCTATATATTATTAAGATTTAGGGCTGTCCCCGAAATCTGGCGTGTCTCACAAATTCATCTATCTCCTTTCGAAGCTTTCGGAACGCGGCTTGCTACATTGGGCAATCTACTTACTAATTTTGTAAATCCCTTCAAACCCGACTTCAGCGATGCAACAAAAATAATATCTTTAACTCATCCAAGTTCTTTAGCAGTTATAATTGCTATTGCTGGAATTTTTTTGCTACTTGTACATAATCACTTTCGTTCCCAAATCTCAACTTCAGTATTGCTTATAGCCATCTTGCTTGCTCCTTCGCTAAATATTATTCCTCTGCCCCGTTTTAGCTCGCCCCACTATGGTTATCTTGCGGTTTCCGGCTTCGCAGCGCTAATTGTTTTATTATTTGCTAAAACTCGCGGATCTGTGCGAAAGCTTTATAGATTAATTATTGTTATCTGGATTTTTTTAATCTCTGTCTCAACCTTCAAGAGTGGATATCAATTTAAAAATGACCTTAGTCTCTTTTTACCGGAAGTTAAAAATAACCAAAATTTTCTTGAAGGACATTATTATTTGGGGAATTATTACCTATCAAAGGGAGATTTAAACTCTGCTCAAAAACACTATCAGACCATACTCCTTCTTCCCAAAAACGTCATCGCCTTTGGAGATAGATTCTCTTTTTATCTAAATCTGGGAAATATATCTATGCTTCAGAACCGCAAGGATGAGGCAAACAAATTTTATAACAAAACTTCGTTACATATCGTATCTCCGGATCAAAGGATGATACTTGATTTTAATAAAGCCCTTCTAGCCCAAAAATATGGAGATCATCAGACAGTAATAAAACTTGTGACTCCTTATATTAATAAATCGAACCAACCGGAACCATTAATTCTCTTAGCTCGGTCGCTTGCTGCAATGGGCAAAGAAAAAGAAGCAAAACAAATAATTATAAAAACTCTTCCTCTTTTGCCGCTTAACCAAAGGGACAAAATTAGACAAATTCTCAATGCCGATCAATGATAAAATAACTACAACGCATGAAAAAAACAATCTATCTTTTATTCCTTATTGGGCTCGTTGCAATAATTACCAACCTACAATTTGCTCCGCCTGCCGATGCTGTCAACTTTGGAAAATATATGGTCTGCCGTCAAGACGCAACGCCAACAATTACACTCAACCCAATTCCAACTTTGCCAACATCAACTCCTACCCCAACCCCAGTTGGCCCAACTTCTACTCCCTCATTAACCGCTCCCCAGGCAACGCCAACGACCCAATCTGGCACAACCAGAATTCTTTGCGACGGAAGAACTTATGACGGATCCTCGGCTGTCGTCATAAAGCTGGATGGCGGAGAAGCGGCTGACCCAGCAATACAAAAGATCATCCGCAACTGCACTTTTAAAAATTCTCCCTGGCGGCAGATCGTTCTTAAGAATGCCAAGAATGTACTCATAGAAAACAATATTTTCGCTAATATTCGGACAAACCAACCGGGAAAAGGTACTCACGGAATTTCCGTTTCTCCGGACACAGCAAAAGTGGTAGATAATATTATCGTCCGCGGCAACAGCTTTAGCAACATCGGAGCAGACGGAGTCCAAATTGGCGAAGGAACAGGAGATAAAACTAGTAACTTTATCATCGAAAATAATACATTTATAGGTAGCGAGGCTGTAGGCGAAAACGGGGTTGATGTCAAAGGAGCTATCGGCCCAATCATAATTCGAAACAATATCATGCACGGTTTTAGGCCCTGCCAATCACCGCAAAAAGGCGGCAACCAAGACTGTTCGGGAAGCCCGGGTGAAGGATTGGTCATCCACGAGGGGACTTCTGGTAGACCAAACAATGTTACAATCGAAGGGAATTTAATCTATGACAATATATTTGGAATATCAATCAGCAATTTAGCTGCAAACAGCCTTAGAGTTCTCAATAATCAAATTCGGGATCATCTAGATATTGGCATCAATGTCAGAAATAGCTCTAATGTGCTGCTATCTGGAAATATCTACTCCAACAACAAAACTAACTGCGGCGGAATTAGCCCTTGCAATTAATTCTAAACCACACCCAGATCTTTAATCTCAAACGAACCATCAGTTTCAAAGCTAACTGCAAAAATAGGCAGACCTACTGCAAGCCTCTTCAAAGTTTCAAAGAGATGATTTTCAGTTACTTCCGATAGCGCTTCATAAAGATATTCCTCACCGCCGCCTGATAAAAATTTCACTGCGTTATGATCAATTAATTTTTTTGCTATGAGTTTATTTCTCTCATCAACCAGTGATGAATGAAAAATAAATGCCTGCGCTTGAACTTTTCCTACTTCTGCTTCTGTCAAAAAGCGGGGATAAACACTAAATTGTCCATGAATCTGTAAAACTGCGCCTTCCTGATGATCGCCCTCCAAGATAGTTTCGTTTGCTCCCTTTTTTTTTGCAGCAAGCAAAGTTTTTTTAATAAATTCCATCTGATCGTCCTCTAAACCATAGGCTTTTGGGTTAAGAGTTTGCTGTTTGATGTGTCCGCAGCCTGAAGCAGGAATATCAAGATCTCCGTGATGATCAGAATGGAAATTAAAGTTTTTTATCCCTCCCACTACATCAACTACAACCCCAAAAACTTTTTCCTTATCAACTTCAAAGCCATAGGTATTGGCAGTAGCAAATATAAGACTTAGTTGACCTGCGTCAGAACCGGGAATAGCTAAAGGTGGGAGATTCTTTGAATTATTATAGCGACCGTCAACGCAGCGACTCAAAAATCTTGCCTCATCTTTTACTGGATATTTATTTGCGCTGATTAAATCAGTTACCTGCTCTTTGGAAAGGATTATTTTTCCCATCAGGAATTTTATTATATAAAAATAGCCTAAGATATTTTCTTTTCTTTCATTCTGGTTGTAACACCCTTTTTAACTTCTCCCATCAATATCTGCCCTCCTCTAGCTTCGAGCCAATTTTGTACTATTGTATTGCCTGTTAATTCACCTACAATTTCTTCGGTCAAGCTCAAGTTAGGAGTCTCAACAAGAAGAGTGCCGGTTCGGAAAAAACTATCACCAGGAAGTTTTGCCTCTACTGCATGGGATAGCGGATACTCAACTTGAGCTATTGCATCTTGAAGATCACGCGGTTCTATAAATATCGATGGAGAATTTGTATCGTCTAAGCCTTTTGCCATGGGTAAGCGTACAGTAAAGCCTGAATTAGTTCTATTAAAAAAGTCCGGATACCTTATTGCCGCAGGTTTATTCGCCGTAGACACAATAACTGCAAGCGGATTTTGAACTTGCTGTCCGGTTATAAAATTGGGATTTTTGAGCAATTTGGATACATGCTTTTTATTTCTCTCAAGAAGCCCCCGGACTGTCCCATTATTCATATCCTCTTGTCTTAAAATCGGCAACATTCTTTCGCTATAGAATCTTGATAAGTCTATAAAAAAAAGATCCAGCGGATTGAGAGC
>CAYJQQ010000007.1:0-4574 GCA_964372285.1 uncultured Gammaproteobacteria bacterium
AAGCAAAGTCTTCAAATTAACGGAGTATCTTATCATCATTTTGGGCGCCTCTTTTGTAAAAAATGGTTTCAGCGAACTTTTTGAGATTTACTATAATATACATCTATCTAACGTACTTCCCATTAAGTTGACATTTCTTCCGGAAAAATCATCCTTTATTGGCCACTTCATCAAAAATATCTTCGGTTTTGAACAAAATTTCAGCCTGGCAAAATTAGCGATCATGGGGATTTACGTATTTCTGATCTATCTCCTGATTTTGAGAAAAAAGTCTCAAAAACTCGCTACTTAAAAGCCATGCCACAACCCACATATCACCGCTTCGGTGATATTTGGCTTGCTGTATCAACGAAAATCCTTCAGAAATCAACCTAAGTTCTTGTTATACTAGATTAATGGATTATTATAAGGAAAAACAATTTATCGCTAAAGTAGATAAAAACGATAAAATTTTAGGAAAAATCGAAAAATGGGAGGCGCATAAAAAGGGAGTTCTTCATCGATCTTTCACAGTTATATTGACGTATAAAAATAATTACATTCTCCAGCATCGAAAACATCCAGTCTTTGACGGATATTTTGACCTTTCATTTTCCTCCCACCAGATATTTATCGGCGACAAACTTGAAGACGATCTAACCGCAATTTATAAAACTCTAAAAAGAGAGTGGAATATTAGTAAAAAAGGGTTAACGGCAGTTCCTAAAAAAATCGGGCAGATTTACTATAAAGCCAAGGATCCAAATTCAGTTTTTTTTGACCATGAAATCGACTATATATATGAAGGAACCTTAAAAAATCTCCCAACCCCAAACTATGACTTCGCCTACGGCTTTTCTCTTATTGAAAAAAACAAATTACTAACCCCTAACCCCTATACCCTAAGCCCTATTCTCGCTCCCTGGGTAAAAATTATGCTGGAAGAAAAACTTATCTAAAATTAGTTTGACAATAGTTCCTCTGTGTTATAACATAGTTATAATATTCAATATGTATTTCTTATGAAAACTCAAAAAATAATTAAAATTGGAAATTCCGCAGGCATTATTCTTCCTATGGATTTTATTAAATCAGCGAAACTAAAAGTAGGAGATAAAGTAGAAATAGAATATAACAAAACGTATGACGTAATTCTGATTACATCGACAAAATATAAAAATAAAATTATGAAACAGTTTGAATTTTTTACTTGGCTTGAAGAATATACAAAAAAACATAAAGATTTATTAAAAGAACTGGCCAAATATTAAGAACGTCTCCCTTTGGCTAAAAAAACACTCGATAAAGCTGAGATTTTAAGAATCAGGAGAAAAAGGAGAAATGATATAATCTTTAAATATGAAAATCGTCCAAGTAGATAAAGTCTATCTATTAAAGAACTTAGTAAGTATATTGTTATTGATAATTGGTACGACTTACGCAGTTATTCTTCGAGCGAGTCCCGATTAAATCGGGACGAGTCGAGAAGTTCTCGACAAGCTCGAACAGTAAGATTTTGCGTAAGTCGTATTGGTTTGAAATGCCTGCTAAAGTTATTGCCTCTACTCCAAAATTAAAAATGATCGCAGTTGCGGCAACAGGCTATGAGTGGGTAGACTTAGATGAAGCAAGAAAAAGAAAAATTGTCGTGAGTAATTCACCTGGTTATTCTGCCGAAGCAGTTGCTGAACACACTATTGGTTTACTACTTAATGCAATTCGTCAATCTTCTTTAGCGCAAAAAGACGTTAAAAATAAGATTTACGATCCATTAAGGTATGTGGGGGGAATTACATGAAAAGACAATCGGAATCATAGGTTACGGACGAATTGGTAAACGAGTTGGAGAAATCGCTGAAAAAGGTTTCGGAATGAAGATACTTTTTGCTAATTCTTCGACGTCTAGAGAGGAATTTGAAAACTTATTAAAAACAAGTGATGTAATTTCAATAAATGCCCCTTTAAACGAGAAGACAAAAGGATTGATTGGAATAAAAGAATTTAATCTTATGAAAACAGGTATTGTAATAGTTAACACTGGAAGAGGAGCTATAATTGACGAGATCGCTTTTGCCAAAAGTTTAAAATCGGATAAAGTTTCTGCCGCTGGACTTGATGTTTTAAAGGACGAACCAATGAATTTAAAATCACCTCTGTTTTCTTTTCCAAACGTTGTAATTACACCACATATTGCTTTCAATACTAAAGAGTCAACTAAGCGCTTATCAAAAATAGTAACTGATAATATAATTAATTTTCTCGAAGGTCATCCGGCAAACGTAGTTTCTTAAATATTACTCAAGGATTTTTGCACACTTGCACTTGACTTTTTACTAACATTTAACTAAAATAGCATTGAATGTATAAATGGTTAACACTTTTTCTACATGAAACCACTAAAAAGACATATTGATGATCAAATAAAATCGCACTTTACCTCTTATAAGGAGATATTAATTCTTCTTGGTGCAAGACAGGTAGGCAAGACCACTCTTCTCAAGAGAATCTTTCCTGATGCCTATTATTTTCTTGTAGACAACGAGCCTGTGAGAAAAAATCTTGAATCGTTTGATATTTTCACCTATAAGCAATTTATTCCCAAAGATAAGATAGTCGTAATTGACGAAATCCATCAACTTTCAGATCCAGGCCGTGCGGCTAAAATTATCTATGATCAAATCCCCAATATCAAACTCATCATTACGGGCTCTTCATCCTTGAATATAAAAAACAAGACGACAGAGAGTCTAGCTGGCAGGAAAATTGATTATCATCTCTATCCATTGACATTTATAGAATATCTCTATCAAAATGAGATCATAAATCATCTCAATCTGGATTTTTTCAACAAGATAGCCTTGAAAGAACAATTGGGAATACCTGTTCATTCCTTTGATCTGCAAAAGATAGTTAATACTGTCCTTATTTATGGACTGTACCCGCATGTGATTGACCATCCAGCAGATGAAAAATATCTTATAAATTTGGTAGATAGCGTTGTGTTCAAAGATATCGTTGATCTTCAACTGATAGAAGATAGAAATACAGCTTTAAATATTTTAAAACTTCTCGCTCATCAAATTGGGAATCTAGTCAATCTAACAGAAATCTCCAGTCGCCTTCAAAAAGATGTTCGCACAATCAATAGATATATACAAATATTTGAGCAATCTTACATCATTTTTACTCTTTCTCCATTTAGTAAAAATAAAAGAGATGAAATCGGCAAATCAAAAAAAATATATTTTTACGATGTGGGAATTCGCAATGCCTTAATTCATAATTTCACCGATATTAATTTAAGGCCTGACCGAGGTCAGCTCTTTGAGAATTTTATAATTGCAGAATGCCTCAAAGCAAACCGATATCTCAATGCGGGTTACTCTCTTTATTTTTGGCGCACCAAACACCAAGCTGAGATGGATCTTGTATTACAAAAACATGGTCGCTTGGTAGGTATTGAAATCAAATACTCGGAAGGGCAAAAGAGTAAAGCTTTTTCCAATCGCTATCCGTATGCTTCAACAAAAGTTCTCACCAGTTTAAATTTTTTACCCCAATAATTTTATCACTCCATAAATCATTTCATTTATCGGGACATCAATATTTTTCTCTCTCGCGAATCTGACTAAAGTGCCATTGAGTGTTTCAATTTCATTTTTTCTCCCGTTTTCAATATCGACTAAAAGAGAAGATTTCGATTCAGGAGAAGTATTTAAAGTGACTTTCATAATGGATTCAAATGCATTTTCTGCGATATTCACTCTCTTCGCTTTTCCTACTTCTATTGCTTCTTTTACAGATCTCTCATACAATGATTTGGTTAATGGATCAGCTATAACTTTTCCTATTGGAGTTCTGCATATTGCGGTCATTCCTGCATATGCAACTATAAACATGAATTTCTTCCATAGGTCTCTTGTGATACCGTCTGAATATCTAGCGTCAATATGAGCTTTTCTCATCAGCATTTCTATATTTTTCAACTCACTATTATGAGAATTGTTTCTATCACCAAAGATTAGCCATCGCGCACCACCCGACTGACTGATGACTCCGGGGCTAATTTTAGTTGAGATAATATATGCTACACCAGGATACACTTGAGCGCTTTTTACATATTTTTTAATTTCATTGTCGTTATCAACGCCATTTTGAAAGGTTAAAATAATCGTTTTTTCATTTACTACCTTGTTTAATACTTTTGCTGCCGAAGCTGTATCATAGGTCTTGACTGTGAAGATTATTAAATCTGGACTTTTTATATCTAAAATTCTTTCGACGACTTTAACAGGTTTTATAACAAAATCTCCATCTTCACTTTTAATTGTTAATCCGTTTTCTTTAATCGCCTCATAATGTTTTCCTCGAGCAACAAATGTTACATCATTGCCCGCCCTTGCTAATACTCCTCCAAAATATCCACCCACTCCTCCCGATCCAACAATATATATTTTCATTCTGATCAATTCTAACAAAAACTCTTAATTTTTGATAAAATTAAACCGTATGAGTAAAAAAGATAAAAGCAAAGCAATAATTCTTATAGAAAAACTTCGACTTATTGAAAGTGAAATCTTTCGCCTTGCTTCTTC
>CAYJQQ010000007.1:4584-16639 GCA_964372285.1 uncultured Gammaproteobacteria bacterium
TTCATATGGAGTAAAGACTGTTGACGAATTGGATGAGCTCATTGAAAAAGGTAAATTCTCAGAAAAAGAGGTAGGCGACGATTTGTTTATTTTTGATAATCTTTTAGCTCAAAAAGAAGAAGCGGAAAAAGAATTAAATAAATTAGGTATCAAAAAAGAGTCTACATGGGAAAATTTGCAAAATTTGCTCGGATTGCCGAAATTGAATTTTCAGATTTAGTTCTCTCAACTCAAAATCTAGGAGTTAAACTACGCATCTATCTTTTGGATAAAAGCTACATTGATTTTTACTTTACTACCAAACTCAAATCGACAGGTTTTCAATTCACTGGGAAAGAACTCATATAGATAGACTTATTTACCGACTAGATAATACACCTGATAAAAAGTGGAAGAAAGTAAAAGCATTTCCTCTTCATTTCCACGACAAAAAATATAGCGTAGTTGTAAATCCTCCTTTTGTTTTAAAAGAGAGTATGTCTCTTGAAAATATTTTTAGAAATTTTCTTCGTTTTGTAAAACAAAAACTAGCAGTAATTCAAGTTAAAGTTAATGCTGGAATATTAAAAAGACCAAAGAAATATAAAGGTAAATCAATTGAATTTATAATCACTAAATCAAAAGAGGAATACTTTCGAAAAAAATTTATTAAATAGGTAAAGTCCAGATTTAGTAAATGTGTGATAAAATGGTAACGGATGAAAACAAAAAACAGAAATCCGGCGCTTCTCTTGAGGGAAAAAAGGTCGATCCTCTTATTGAATTTTATTTTGAACTCAATCACCTTAAACAACTCTTCCGGCAAGGCTGGCTTTTAAGAAAGATTCCAGAGAATAAGTGTGAAAGCGTCGCCGATCATCTTTTTGGGACCTCTATACTTACGTTAATTATTGCAGATAGTAATTTTGAATCCCTTGATATGGTAAAACTCTTAAAAATGGCTTCAATTCATGAATTAGGAGAAATTTATTTAGGCGATATTACACCACATGATCATATTTCAAAAAATACAAAACACGAGTGGGGATTAAAAGCTGTAGTTGAAATATTTTCTAAAATTCCTAACGGAAAATATTACATTGCTCTTTGGAAAGAATATGAAGAGGGGGTCACTCCAGAAGCTCAATTAGTTAGACAAATAGACTATATGGAAATGGCTTTGCAAGGAGTAATTTATGAACTTCAATACCATAAAGACTTACAAGAATTCTTTAATTTCAATGATAGAAAATTAAAAAATAAAGTTTTATTAAGCTTGTATAAAGAAATTAAAAATCTTCGAAATAAATCTATCCAAAAGTAAAAGCAAAAATTTTTGTCCCGTCTGACTCAAACTCCAGGCGAAGAAGATGATTTTCAGCATTTCCCTTTAAATTAATCAGATTGTAGAGATCATTCGGGTAATTTTCATTAAACTGAATATAGCCGTTTTTGACATCTTTACCGGCATTTGATTCATCTACAACTTTCCCATCAAGAAGTATTCTCACCCTATCATCTAAACTTTTTGGCGTAATCACCAAATAAACTTTTTCAGCATAAAAATTAATTTCCAATACCGAACCCTTTGCTGAAGAAGAGTATTCCTCCTGGACATCCCATTTTCCAGTTAAACTGAAAGCGCCGAACTCTCTTCGGCTTAACCCAAGGTAAATCTCCGGAGTCAGTCTGGTCTTAGGTGATTGATCTTCCAATCCCACCGTTTCCCTGTCAACCTGATTTCCAGCTTCCTTCAAGAGAGTCTTGATATTCATCTCTATCTGCTTATACTCTCCTTCGCCAAAATGGGTATAGCGGATATTTCCTTTGGCGTCGATCAGATATTTGGCGGGCCAGTAGCGATTATCGTAAGCGTCCCAAGTTTTATAATCGTTATCTTGCGCCACAGGATAATGAATGTTGTATTGCTTTATCGCGCCCATTACATTTTCTGTCTTTTTTTCAAACTCAAACTCTGGCGTGTGAACACCTACAACAACTAATCCCTTATCTTTGTATTTCTCATACCAGCTTGTGACAAAAGGCAGAGTTCGAATGCAGTTGATACAGGTATAGGTCCAGAAGTCAATCAAAACCACTTTTCCACGAAGTTCTCGCATTGTTAAGGGTTTATCTGTATTGAGCCATCGAGTAATACCAAAAAAATCAGGAGCCGGTCCTAGGTTAGGGAGGTTGCTTGAGTCGGTCATACTGAATGGTTTTCCGATCATCTCGTCAGTTTTGTTCTCTTTTTTACCTTTAAGAATATCAAGTTGAGTCTTTACAGCAGGATTTGTCTCAAGACCGATCAGAAATCGTGTATACGATGGGAATGAGTCAAGCAATTTTACCTGAAGTACTTTATCATAGTTGGTAAAAATGGCAAGCGCGGTGAGAAGAAGAATAAATCCAAATACCTGCTGAATTCTACCGGTGAATCCGCTGATAAAACGTGTTTTTGCGATAAGTTTTTGTCCAGCATACGAGAAGAAAAACAATGGTATGCCAACGCCTATGACATATACGATGGTAACCAAAATAATGCCAATATTGAGATTTGTAGTTGCCGCCAGTGTGGCAATCGTCGCCAGAATCGGCCCTGTACAGGGAGTCCAGACAATTCCCAGCGAGCAACCGGTAATAAATCCACCGCTAAAACCTGTACGCTGTTTAGATTGACCAAATCTTCCCGAAAGCCTGCTTAAAAAACCTTCTAAAACACCAGCTAGTGCCGGAATAATCATAGAAAGTCCCATAATAACAAGAACACCAACCGCAAACAGACGAATGAGGCTTGGATCAATTCCAAACAAAGCAACTAGGTAGGAAATGCTCAACGTAAACAGCGCAAAACTCACCATAATGCCTAACGTAATCCCTAAGGATTTTGCTTTCCCTCCACTAATTGAGGAGGAGAGAATAATCGGGAGAAGCGGCCATATGCACGGGGCTAAAATAGTAACGAGTCCGGATATAAACGCAAAGAAAAGTAGTATAGCCATAAGATCACTTAATATTAGTCAACAGCTCTTCAGTTTGTCCACCATTCCACTTGGTAATCTCTTTGCCTTGTGCATCAATTTGGACAAATGTGTGTTGGTAGGTAATGCCGTACTTTTTGGCTAGGTCTTTTTCTTCCTGATCTGTATCAGGATCATTGTAATTCACCCTAATTACCAGCATGTCCTCCGGAATTTTACTTGAGTTTTTCTTAAAATCAGCATCCGCTGGTCGACAAATTGGACACCACGAAGCATAAAAATACAGAACTCGGCGTTTATTTGCTGCCTGATCAAATGCCGCCTTTGAATATACGACGTAGCCTATACTTGGGCTTTTATCCATCATTTTATCGTCTGTTTTTTTCATCGCTGCGTTGTCTTTTTTCATGGCCGCATCTTCTTTGGCTTTCATCGCAGCTTTTTCTTGCGCCATCTTCGCTTGCTCTGCCTGTTGAGATTGTTGGTTGGCGATATACCAGCCTCCTCCAACAAGAACCAAGATGACAATGCCAGCAATAATGATTCCTTTATTCATATCTTTCACCCCCCTCTCATATTAATGTTTGATATGTCCATAAATAAGTCCAAAAATCTTAGCGATGATCATTGCAATCAATATAACAACTAACCATCGATCCAGAGTATGACGGAGACTTTGGATTATAACTCCAAGCGTCAAAAGACTAACCCCTGTAAAATAGGCAAAACGGCCGGCAATATATCTGTGAAGATTTTCTCGTTCGTCTATTGCTTTTTCTTTCCAAAAAAATCCCACAAAAATGATAAAGATTAACGCCAATCCAACCAAAAGCAACATCTCCATCGATTTTGGCATCAAGAAGTCAAAAGGATTGACAAGAAGGACAAGAAAAACCAGTAAAATGATAGAAATTGCAATCTCACCGAAAAAATTATTTTTCATATCTATACTGAAAAACTTCTTCCAGCTTTTTTTTAAAAAATCTGGCTATTTTTAAAGCTAAAAGTACCGACGGCGTATAATTTCCTTTTTCAATCGCTATGATCGTCTGTCTGGTGACATCTAAAAATTTAGCCAGCTCTTCTTGTGTTACATCCTTTTGCTTTCGAAGATCATATACTCTATTGCTAACATATTCTTTCATAACGATTATGATTCTATTCTAGGAAGAAAAAACGCCAATGTCAAGTCGACTTTACATTTAAAACCTCTGCTACAATAGATTTAACACCATGCGCTTAAAGGTTGTAATCATTGTTGCCTCCATTATTCTTATCGCCATTTTTTTGCCCATTTTTTTACTTCTCTATTATCAGTATCTAGGCCTTGCCGCCCCGATCAAAGCCAATATCGTAGTTGACGTTAAAAAAACCAGAGGCCCGGTTTCAGATAGGTGGAAAGCTCTTGCCCAAGGCGGAGAAGAGGTAGGCGTTCGTATGTTGGCTAACGTCGTTCCCCAGCTTGCTGCTTTATATCCCCGCTACATCAGGCTTGACCATGTCTACGATTTTTACGACGTTGCCAGGCGAGACAATGTCGGGAACTTGCAATTCAATTGGCAAAAGTTAGACGCGACTGTCTGTGATATTTTTCATACCGGAGCAAAGCCTTTCTTTTCCTTAGGATATATGCCTTTTGCTTTATCAGAAGACGGATCTTTAGTTTCTAAACCAAAAAGCTGGGAAGAATGGAGCCTCTTGGTGCAAAAAACTATCGAAAGATACAGCGGAGTCAATAGCAGATTATGCGGGCAAATCAGTGGCTTTTGGCTTACAGATATTTATTACGAAGTCTGGAATGAGCCTGATCTGGAAACGTTTGGCAAGTGGAGTCTCTATGGCGGCAACAAAGACTACAAAACTTTGTACTTCTACTCGTCCCTCGGCGCTCAAAAAGCAGCCAACGTCAATAGATTTCTTCTGGGTGGACCGGCCACGACTTCCCTTTACCGAAATTGGATCGTTACATTACTAGACTTCATAAAGAAAAACAACCTGCGCATTGACTTTTTTTCCTGGCATCATTATTCGGCAAATACGCAAAATTTTGACTCCCAGATCCGAGAGCTCAACACTTGGCTTGCCTCACCCAAATATCAGGCGTATCGTTTTCTGCCAAAAATCATCAGCGAGTGGGGGTACGACTCAAATCCCAATCCGATAGCAGATACCAACATTGGCGCAGCCCACACAGTCGCTTCGATTCGCAATTTTTTTTGGGAAAATATTGAGCTCGCATTTCTTTTCGAGGCAAAAGACGGCCCAGCACCCCGCTGGGGTATCCTTTCCTATGAAGGCAGAGAGAAGCCTAGGTATACAGCTTTAAGATTTCTCAACCAACTTCAGGGGACAGAATTATTTGTAGACGGTGAGGGAACATTCGTCAAAGCTTTGGCGAGCGTCTCACAAAATACAGTCAATCTAATCCTGGTAAATTATGATCAAGCTGATAAAAATACCGAATCGGTACCAATCACTATTAATAATCTCGAACCCGGATTATATACGATGAATACTATCTATCTCGACGGAAGAACCATAACTGTTAGCAACATCCCGATTCCAGCCGGCGGAAGCCTACAAAGAAATATTATCATGCCTCCCAACATGGTAATTGCAGTTGAATTAAGCAAGGGGTAAGAAGTAATATTTATATAATAAAAAAATGAAAAAAAATGTCTTAATTATATTTTCTTTATTTATTTTTTTCTCAGCATCCCATTATAGTTATGCCCAAACCTCCTCTCCATTTGATCTTTTAAGAGATATTTTGAGAATTCTTTTTAATTTTCAAAATGCTCCTATTAGTCCTGGTACACCTCCAATAGTTAGCCCTGGTATCAGTCCGCCAACAAACACTTCACTTGATAGATATTTTCCCAATCCACTCGGTCCAGTATCCTCTAATCTTGACTCATCCACACGTAATGCTGTTTCGGCTTGTTTTAGTAAACAATCATTGTATGAACAGGCTTCCGGATACACAGGGATGGCATGGCAAATACTGGCAGCAATTCATTATCTTGAAGCAGGTTGCAGCGATAGGTCACTGGTGAGCGGAAGACCCATTGGATCAGTCGAACCCGATCTTGCAGGAGAATGTTCAAGCGGATTATCAGGACCAGGCATACCAATTCCCGTACCTGGAGGCTGTGGAATGGCTTCCCTTCTTGATAGCGCAATCTATGCCTCAAAACATCTCCAAGCAAAAATCAGTAAAAACCCGGAAAATTATCAGGAACTGGTAATAGCTTTCGGTCGCTATAATGGTTATGGCAATTCTAATTGTGGTAGAACTCCCTACACTGGCTGCCCCCGTTATTTTGAAAGTGAAGATCATATCTATCCGCTTTCTTGGTTTGATGATCGACACGCAACTATGTATTTGGTCTATTGCGCCGATCATGTAATGTGTAACCCTCCTAAAATTTTTGAAAGACCTGGAGCTTTAACCGTTTTACGAATTTTAGACGGCAGGTTATAGTATGAACGAACAGCTTAGTAAAAAAAATATAATCATACTTATTGTTATCTCTTTTGTTGTTCTTTTTGGCTTGATTATTTCATATAACCTGCTGCAAAGTAAATCGCAGCCTCAAACCAAGCCAACACCAACTATAATCTCTAATCCTACACCTACATCAATTACGGAAATAAGCCTGTCGCCCATTCAAAAAAAACTGCCTATTCCCAAATCAAAATTGAATGTGCCAACTTACACACCGGATAAAGGACAAGGAGTCGATATCAATTCCCAAATTGCTCAAGAGTCTATTTCCGAGATAGATAAACTTTCTCCTTATTTACCTTACTTAAATGAATACAAATTTTCAAACGATCTTATGGCATCAATAGTTGTTCCTACAAAAAAATTCCAGGATATTCCTTGGATATTAACAGTGCAGATTTTTGGTATAGACTATCAAGTACCGAAAGATAGTAAAGATTATCAGCTTATGAAATCTTCATTTCTAGAAGCAGCAAATGCAGTCTTTGAATGGATGAAATCTTACGGAGTAGATCCCCAAAAAGTAATTATCAAATGGGGAGACAAAGAATTTATCCAAAAGCAGGCTGAAGAATGGTTTGCTTCTCAATAATTGGTGGACCAATTGGAGCGGTATTCAGAAATACATTCTGGCGTTGGTACCAGCTCCTTCAAGCTCACACCTCTGCCTCGGTCTAGATCTTATTTATTATCTCAGATGAAGGTATTTAAACAATCTTAGATCTCGAAGGCTTGACTTTCGGAAGACATCTGATCGCAATAGTAAGAAAGTAGTCCTCCGATTTTTTTAGATTCGTCCTTATTTCTATAAACAATATGGCCAGCGCTCATATGTATATTATTTGGATGTACTACTCCAAGGTTATCGGAATATAAAACAGCAGGTAAATTATTAAGTGTGGAAACGTCGGTCAGCGGATGGTGAGTACTCACGATCTCTATGTTGCCTGTAAATTTACAGAATAATCCAGTATATTTCGCAACAGCTCTTCCTTTGTTGTAAATATAAAAATGCAGTTCTTTAAGCGTTTTATCCTCAGAGCTATGAGGCTTTATTTGTATATTAGCTTTTAGTACTGGCCTCACTCTTCTTCCGAACATATCTTCTAAATCAAAATGTTCAAGTCTATAAAATCCTTCGATGCTTCTTTTGTAATACTCTCTGTCAGTGGATCTATGAGGAGCTTTAAAACTCGGTTGTATTAAGCACTTAACATATCCTCTAGAGTTAGAATTTTCTTTTGAAACTTTTTCTATTAACACTCCGTCAACAATGGGTTGAGTGGCAGAAGTTAAAAAAGATTTTAAGCTTCTTATAAAATCATCAACTTTATTTATTGGCTTCAAAGTCTTTGCTGATTCATCCTTAGAACGAGTTTGTATCCCCCAAATTAAAATGCCATCATCTGAATTTGCAAAGCCGGAAAGAGCCTTTGCAAAGTTCTTCTTGTCGTCGCTATCAAGCTTACCATGCTTACTGTTACTTTTTTGTTTAAATTCGAGATATAAACCCTCTTTGGTTTTGTTTAAAAGAAAAGTTCTTAAATCTCTCTCCGATTTTATAGATTCGAAAGACTGTTGTAGTCTCTGATTTCCGTCCATATTAATGCTCCGCATCTCTCGGCGGGAAAGGATCATTACCAAAACTCTCTCTGGCTCGAATCCTTCCGTTTCTCCCGTGGATAAAAACTTCTGAACTCTGATTTCTAGCAATCTCCCTTGCAATTTCGTAAGCTTCCGACTGTGTATCAACAACTGTTGTAAAGCAATTATTGCCTGCTCCTTTTACACCCCAATCTTTGCCTGCCGGAACTACATGTTGATTTTTACCTTTTGTCATATTTAAACACCTCCCTAAAGTTCCCCTTGACTTTCGGGTTATGTTCGGTTTATGATATAGTATCCTATGCAAAATGTCAATACATTTCTCACACCTAAGCAGAAAAAAGTACTCGACTTTATTACTTTATACGCTCAAAAAAAGGGATACGCTCCCTCTCTTGAAGAAATAAAAACACATCTTCATCTAAAAGCTATATCAACGGTGCATGAGCATATTAAAGCTTTAAATGATAAGGGTTTTCTTCGAAAAGAAGATAATCAACCTCGAGGAGTTCAACCTATTCAAAAAGATATAACAACTGTAGAAATTCCTCTTGCTGGAACTATTGCCGCAGGCGAGCCAATCGATGCTTTAGAAGTAGCGGGTGAGAGCGTTACGGTAACGAAAGGATTAATCGGAGACCCAAAGAATTATTATGCCCTAAGTGTTAGAGGCAACAGCATGATCGATGAAGGCATATTTGACGGTGATATTGTAGTTATTCGTAAGCAACAAACAGCTGATAATGGTCAAACTGTAGTTGCCATAATAGATGAAAATCAAGCTACTCTTAAAAAGTTATACCGAGAGAAAGACAGATTCAGACTACAACCAGCTAATCCTACTCTATTTCCAATTTATACAGATGAATTAGAGATAAGAGGTGTGGTAGTTGAAATTATAAGAAAGTTAGAGTTTCCATCGGAAAGCACTAAGCAAGATAAATATAAGAGGCGCATTGATTTTTCATGGGATTACAGAGGAGAGAAAACAAAATCATACACTCATGGATTTCATACTTATCCGGCAATGTTTATCCCTCAAGTAGCAAGAAGGTTAATTGAAAGCTACAGTCAAAAGGGTGAAACGGTCTGTGATATTTTCTGTGGCTCTGGAACAGCTTTGGTCGAAAGCCGATTATTAGGAAGAAATGCTTATGGTATTGATCTAAATCCTCTTGCAATATTTCTAGCTAAAGTAAAAACCACGGAAATAGATCCATCAATATTGACTAAAAGGTATTTTAATCTTCTAGATAGAATAAGGAAAATTAAAGATTCTGAAATAGAACGACCCAACTTCCTAAATATCGATTTTTGGTTTAAAGATGACGTGATCGTCCAACTAGCAAAGATAAAAAAGGCTATAAAAGAAATACATGAAGAGAATATACGAAATTTCTTTATGGTTGCTTTTAGTGAGACAGTGCGCTTATCTTCAAATACAAAAAATGGTGAATTTAAACTCGTGCGAATTAAGGAAGAGAAGTTGAGTAACTATGACCCGAATGTTTTTGAAATATTCGCAAAAAGAGCTGATATTTGTATTTGTGGGATAAGGAGTTTTTACAACGATGCAGATAAAAATACATGGGCTAAAGTAATTTATGGTGATTCGTCAAAAGATAACGGTATACCAGAAGATAGTATTGATTGTATTGTTACTTCACCCCCTTACGGAGATAGTAGAACAACTGTAGCATACGGACAGTTTTCAAGACTTTCAGCTCAATGGATAGATATGTTTGAAGATCCTAATAAGGCCTCGGGTGTCGACAATGAACTTCTTGGTGGAAAACCAACTAAAGACTTAGAGCATGAATTAAATTCAGATTATTTAAAAGAAACTCTGGAGGAAATTAATAGACGAGATCCTAAAAGAGCAAAAGATGTTTTAAGTTTCTACATTGGTCTTAATCATTGTCTACGTCGAGCATTTAAACTACTTAAAACAAACAGGCATTTCTGTATTGTTATAGGAAACAGGCTCGTTAAACAGGTAAGGATTCCAACGGACTTTATTATTGCCGAATTAAGCGAAAATATAGGGTTTGTTTGCGAAGATATTATTGTGCGAAATATTCCGGGGAAAAGAATGCCTATAAAGAACTCTCCTACAAACAAAGTGGGAGCTTTAGAAGAAACTATGACAAAAGAAAGCATCCTTATTTTAAGAAAGGTTAAATAAGCTGGTTATAGTTATCGAATAAATGAAGAAGGTCTCTCTTATGGATCCTAAATCCGGTTCCATGATCGTGATAGCGTCCTTGAAACTTTCCCGTTCTATATACTCCTATTCTAATATCTATTTTTAGCTTATCTTGCAAGATTGCTGTCTTAAATTTCTTTATATTCAGATCAGATAGCAAGTACGCTTCTACAAAATGAAACTTCTCCGAAGGAGTTTTTCTTTCACCTTTCGTATCTGCAAAGACTAGTAAAATCTGATTTGACTTTAACTTTAGTACTTCATCGAAGGTTGTTATTGGCCAATACGCATCAACTCCATTCTTGTTCTCCAGTTTCAACATTGTAGCTGTTGGAATAATTTTTAGACCTTGAGGATTAAATCGAGATCCATACACTGTTGAATGTAAATTAAAATGTCCTTCTTTATCTATGTATTTATAATTCTCAAACAGTACTCTATTCGCTCCTCTAGGCATCGGAGATTTTGTAGCAAGGGTAAGCATGCTGTCAGAATCTAATCGCTTAGCTTTAAGTTCCATTACTCCTACATCTGGCAAGCGCAAGTTATTCTCTTTAATCTTGAGTAAATCTTCCAACGTTTTACCAATTCCAGTGTCGTTTGCGCGATGAGTAGGAACAAATCCGAGAGCTTTTATCTTTTTTAATTTGCGTATGAGTTTTTGTAGATCCATTTATTGAAAGATTATAGAGGTTATGTAGCATATAGTCCACATTATCAACGATTTGCGAAAACCCTCACGGTTGAGTGAAGCTATAAGAAATAGGTTTTCGCATAAAATATAGATATAAGACTTGCAAAGTAAGAGTTCACACTCTTTGACAAAACATTCATATCCTTGTCATTGCGTGCTTGACACGGAATCTATATAGATTCCTGCTCCCCGCTTTCGCGAGGACAAGTTTCGCAGGAATGACAGTTGTCTGTCAAGAGTTGTGAGTTCTTACCTTGCAAAACCTTCAGCCTTAGCCTATGCGTAAGAAAAGAGGGTTTAACACTTAATAACACATATGGAGTGAAAGATATTGTTGGGGTAGTATAAATAACTTATTTCAGTAATTGAAGGGGCTATTTCGCGGAGCTAATCTAGTCTTTTTTTCTGTTAGGAAAATTTAAGGTTCTTTTCAAAGCTTCATTTAGTTGTTTTCTTCCAAAACCGCTTTTTAAAAATCTTTCTCTTGCCTTTGCGTCCACTATGAATTCTGCTTTTAAGGTGTAACGGATTCTTTTATACTAGATGTCATATATTCTTGAAGGTTTTTATGTATATAAAAAAGTCGGTTTTATTTGGAATAGTGATTTTTTTTCTTGCCTTATTTGTCATCGGTGAATATTTTTATTTAGAAAATAAATTTTCTCCTCCAACACAAATATCCGTTAAGAAAGAAAAAAAGACGGACTCTCAAATCAAATTAACTCCAACTCCAACCTTAATCCCAACCATAGATAATATAAAAGGAGTCTCTATTGAAATCACACCTGTACCGACTATTACTCCTTCATTAACCATTCAACAAGTGCAGAATTATTTAAATAGTCTTTTGTCTGTAAAGTCTTCCTGGCAAAATGTCAAAGATAAGATCAGCAGCGAAGACTTTAATTTTTTAATGGATTCTTTTGAGCGGCAAATCATTTTCTGTCAAACTATCATTGACCATCTTAGTAAAAATCCCAACCCCAGTGAAGCCGATTTAACATTGTGGGACGGAGTACAAAAAATGTGGGCTGAAACTGGCGAGCTTACTTCTAAACTCAATAAAAAATTATCTCAATAAT
>CAYJQQ010000008.1:0-4785 GCA_964372285.1 uncultured Gammaproteobacteria bacterium
GAAAATACGCAGTCTTTCTCAAGTCGTTTCAAACCGCTCGGACACTTAGTCTCGCCAGTTTTATTTATTTCCTCTTTCTTTTCTTCTTTTTTATCTTCCTCCTTTTCTACTTTCCTGTCTTCTTTCTGACGAGCGATTTGCGTCTGACACTCCTCCACCATGGATGGATCGAGCGTCTCGACTAAAATCTCGCCCTTAAGCAAAAGCTCTTTGCTAATTTCCGATATGGCCTTCGCAAGCGGGTCGCTCGGCTCTGGGATCGTGGCCACTTCCTTTTTAATCAAGGCGTCTAGCTTTCTCTTAAGACACTGGTCAAGAGGGCTTGAACCTAGTTTGCGCGTTGGTTTGTCGGGGGGTGCGGCAGGACTTTGACCCGGTCCTCTTCTTGACCCTTGGCGCCTAAAACTACGCTCGTGAGCCGCCGCCTCTTCACCACTCATGGGCACTTCGTTTTGAAGAAGATATTTAGTCTGATCTTTATCATAATGCGTATCCGCGCCGACCACCAGAGGCAAAACCAACCCGATGAAAATAAAAAAGATTCGCATGGTTTAATTACTTAATTTTAATAATCTAGCGCAACGTATATGAATAGTATATCGGTACACACAATTCAGATCAATACCGCCGGCTTTCGGTTGTAGTGAGTTTTTCTATATCTAGCGTTTTGATTTTGTCGAAAGGAACTTTCGGCTGATGTCAGATTGTTTATTTTATTATTATCCCTTATCATCAAACCAGCGTAGAAAACATGATAATAGATAAAACACATGTTCTGAAAAATAGGGATAAAATCATAAAGCAGATGATAGGGGGAGCTATTTTTATCTACCCCACCGATACGATATACGGTATAGGCTGCAATGCGCTCAATAGAGAATCGGTAAGTAAGATCAGAAAGTTAAAACAACGAGAAACAAAACCTTTCTCTGTCATCGCGCCAAGTGTCTCCTGGATAAGAGATTGTTGCGAAATAGATAATGAGGTAGAAAATAATTTTAAAAAACTACCCGGGCCATACACCTTGTTCTTAAGGTTGCAAAAAGATGTAAAGTTAGCAAAAGAAGTAAACCCCCTAGAAAACGGAACGATCGGCGTAAGGATCCCTAAGCATTGGTTTACGAGCTTAATTTCAGAGGCTAATGTCCCGTTTGTGACTACTTCTGTAAATTTAAGCGGCAAGGCCTACATGACCGATCTCGACAATCTAGAGCCAAGCATCAGAAACGGCGCGAACATCATCATCTATGAAGGAAAGATAACCGGCAAAGAAAGCACGAAAATTGATCTTACGAAAAAAGGGGTTATAATTTAATAAAGCTCTACTATATAGATCAGGCATTTATGGCAAAGATGGAAGGTGAACAATTTAAACGCAATTTAGGCGAGGAATCTGTTTCAGAGCAGATTGAGAATCCGGAAGAGCAACGCTATCTTGAAGAGTTGAAATCCGGAAAATATCTCGGTATTTTGGAAACTTATGTGAGCGACGAGAAATGGACTGTAGAGCGCGTGGCGCGTGATACCTGGCAGAATTTCTTTGACGCCAATGGAGGAACTTTAGATAGCATAAATCTTAGCTCAGAAGAAAAAAATGGCGAGATGGTAATGACAATCCATGGAGAAGCTCAATACGATTTTCGAAGATTGCTTCATTTTGGCGCCGGCAGCAAAATAAGCAGCACAACTACAGCAGGAAAACATAGTGAGGGAACTCGCATTTATGCCTTGCACATGCTTCGTGATTATGGTTTTCAGCGAGTAAGATTCAGATCTGGCAAATGGGAATTGGAGTTTTATCTGGATCGAGCGCCGCTCCATGAGGTTCCGGAGGATATGAAAAATGCGCGAGGCTTGTTTGCCAGGCTTTCTATATCCGAAGAAGAGTTTCCCGGCAACGAAGTAGAACTGATCACCGCCAACAAAGAGAATATGGAATTCATGCAAAAGGGTCGAGATCTGTTTTATCATTCTGAAAATAAAGATTTCAGTCATCCAGATGTAGATACAGATAAAGGAGGGTTGAGGATCCATTTCGGACAGTCGGGAAACCTATATATCAACGGACAAAGAATCCACTATAATTCTCGAGACGAATGGTTAACCTTGCCAGATATGAGTGTTTGGTCATGGGAAAATCCTCGTCTTGGGGATCGGACTATAAAACTAGGACGCGAACGGTCACTGATAACTTCTAAAGAATTCCAAGAAATTGTTATACCGTTTTTGATAGATTCTATGAGCGCGGAAGAGCGCCAAATGCTCTTATCGGTTTTGGAGCCAGTTTATGACGCAGAAGTACATTTATCAGCAGAGTCGGAAAAATTACTTTCTTTATTGGTTGCAAAATTGGCGGCCGAAGGATATAAAGGGAATTTTTCGAGAAATTTTTTGGCTCAGGATGTTTCTTCAGATGCCGCAAGTCTATTGAAACAAGTAGGTTATAAACTGTGCCGGTTGTATCTCGCCCAAATTGGGATGAAAAAAGCATCAGATGAGTGGGAAGATATTGAAAAAGTGCACTCTGTGGAAATAAACGAGGCGGAAAGAAGACGAGCTGAACTGATACAAAATGCGACTCAGCGTTTTTTGGAAGAAACTAAAATTGACTTTAATATTCAGGCAAAGCCGATAAAAGCTTTTGTTGGCGAACATCCATTTCTGCATGGCAAATACGAATCTGATTTTGTATTTATCAATCAATTTATTTTAGGTTCTGGAGATCTCGCAAAACTGCTTGCTCTTTATAAGCACGAAATTTGCCACACCATGGGATCTGATCAATCAGCCGAATTTACATACGCGTATACAGATTTAGATGAAGCCTGGACAAGGTATATCATCGCACACCCGGAAATACTTCCCGCGTTAAACGCTGATTTTCTTGCTATCAAAGAAACTGCTCTTAATTGGGAATCATACAATGATTTCGCGAAATTTATTGATCCTCTCTTGAATAAAGAATCCCAGGATATTTCGTCCCCGTTAAGTTCTATGTCCCGCGAATTTCATGAAAATAAAATTAGCTCAGCAAAACCTTCTCTGGAAGCTATCATTGAAGATAAATTTTCTGGCGAATATTCCGCAAGGAGTTTAATAGAGATATATGAAAATGCTCTTCAAAATGAGCTCTTCAAAAAAGTTCGCAAACATTTCGATAAACCATCTGATTATTTAAGTCCCGAAGAAGAATCTGTTTATAAAAATAAGCTTCGAGAATTAAAGTCACTAGAAAATAAATTCGAGGAGATGATTAAAACAGAAAGAGATGAAATAACCGGTCGAACAAAGAGAACGCGCGTGGCGGCACGCGCAATAAAAGCTAGCAAGATTCCGGACTGGAAAAAGGAAATAGAACAACTTCGCTCGCGGATAGACGAAATAAATCAAAAATTAGAAAAAAGTTTCGTGGAAATGCCATATTTGATGGCACGACTGAAAACCCAGCCACTCTTTAAACACCCGATTGACTGGTACGCATTTCTTAATATTGAAGATGTCATCATAGCCTCACTTGAGTTGATCACGGAAAAAAACAGACAAAAACCATTGGATGATATCATTAAAGAAGTAGATGAACTGTTGATTTATCTTAAAAGAAACTCTAGCTACCCCAAAAATGTTCGTAACGCTGTGATGATGGCGTTAGCGAGAGTCAAACAAAAAATTTATGTTGATCCGAATAAGGTTAATCTAAATTATGCCGAGCGACTGTTTAGGGAAGTTTCGGGAACGATTTAATCGTCTAAGGGTTCTGTATTGTTCCCATAAATAGTACCTCTCCTTAACCACTCCAAAAACCAAACCCCTAACGGATATGTTAGAGGGAGTTGTGCACACAGGTTCTTGTTTTATAAATTGGAAGGGGTATAATTAAAACATTATCAATATAAAATAATATCAGATGTTAAAATCACAAAGAGGTTTTGCTCCAATAATTGTCGCCCTAGCAGTCGTTGTTTTATTAGGCATAGGTTATTTGTTGGTATCCAAAAATCCAGGGCTTGTGCAGAATGTCACTGTACCTGGAAGTTCCTCTGATAATAGTTTAGTGGGTCTTTCACCTAAAGAGGTTTATTTAAAATTTAAATCTGAAGAAGAAAATGTCGTCACTGCCGACGATGCTCGTAGATTGTATCGCAAATATTTTCTTCCGGAAGGAGGGGAAAATCAACTTAACAGATCAGATGCCGAAATTTTACAGTTTTTTAAAAATGATATATACAGCAACCTTAAGGTTTCAGAGATTAAATCCGTAGAGGTGACTCGCACTATTAAGTCACCACCGCAAGAGGTAAATAACGGAAGAGAGAACAGTGTCCTTTTGGAGGTGACCACGACACGATCTGGCCGAGACAAAAGCCTACCAGTATTGATGGTCCAGGAGAACTGGAACAAGGGAGCATGGAAAATAATACTCGAGGGACCACTGCTTAGATGATACACTTTAAAAATTTACAGAAACCAGATCAATTTTGTTCCGATTAAGAAGGGAAAGATAGCGACAACGCCACGAAATTGATTTTATTACAGTGCCTGTGGCTTTAGACTCTCCCGAGGTAAGATTCTGCTTCGGCTCTCGTCGGCTTCCGCCTCCTCGGCCTAGCCACCGCCTCGCGGTCTCGCTCGCCTATTGCTCGCTCGACATCGCTCCGGCGTTCGAATCCTGACACGACACGCGCAAGCGTGTCATTCTCCCGTCGTTCTCGCTTTGCTCGAACTCCGGGAGCAGATTCTGCTTCGGCTCTCGTCGGCTTCCGCCTCCTCGGCCTAGCCACCGCCTCG